>JAWVZJ010000301.1:0-3844 GCA_033722255.1 Thermoanaerobaculia bacterium
CCCGGTTCCAGGGGAACCCGCCGAAAAGCCACCCCCGGACCCACTCCAGGAGGACCCACACCGCCGGCAGGGCCACCAGGACCAAGGGCCAGGGACCGGCCCAGAGACGAGCTCCCCACCCGGTGAAAAGTCCGGCGAAGAGACCCAGGTAGGCGGCCAGGAGGAGAAGCAGGAGACATCCCAGGAGAAAAGGGATCCGACCGTAGTCCACCAGAGTGGGGACGAGCCAGGGAATCGAGAAGAGCCAGAAGCTGACGCCCCAGAGCCAGCCGGTCCGGAGGGGATGTCGGCAGGTGGAGAGGAGGATCAGGGGAGTCAGAGCGACCCAGGGTGCCCACCGGTCCGGCCGAGCCTCGAACTGGGTCGCCCACAGCCAGCCTCCCGCCACGGCGAAGAGCCAGGGCCACAGGCGGAGGAGACGCGTCACCCCCAGCCTCCGGGACGCACCCTGCTTAAGGGCTCGTCACCCAGGTATCCAGCTTGAACCGGTCCCGAACCCGCTCGGCCACGGCATCGGCCCGGCTCCGCTGCCGGAATGGACCGATCCGGACCCGGTGCATCGTCGTCCCTTCTACGGACTCCGGCGAGAGGAAGGCCTCGAAGCCACCCTCCTGCAGGCGGGTCACCAGACGCCGGGCCTGGATCTCGTCCCGGGAGGAAAACACCTGGATCACGAAGATCTCGTCCTGCTGGGTCTCCCCCGGCTGGATCTCGCTTTCCTGGGCCGCGCGCGAGGCCGGGGTCTCCGAGTCCCTCTCCGGCGGCTCCCGAGGGGATCTTCCGGAGGTCCCGGAAGAGGTCGCGTCCGGGTCCGCCGCTTCCCCGGCTGCGGCTTCGGGCTCGGGCTCCGTTCCCTCGTCCTCCACTCCCAGATCCTCGGCCAGGGTGGTCTCCGGGTCCGGATTCTCCGCCACCTCCCGGAGATCGGGTCGGGGCTCGGGTTCCGGGGACTCCCGGTCGGCGAAGAACTCGAACTCCTCCGGGTCGTCGAAGGCCTCCGCGTCGGCCACCTCCGGAGGCGCCTCCCGGGAGTCCGAGGCCACGGCGTCCGATCTCGGCGATCCCCCGCCCACCCAGACCCCCGCGAAGAAGGCCGCCAACACCGCCCGGAGCCACCCCACCAAGGCCACCCGGACCGGGCGGGTCGTCAGGGCGATCTCGTAGTAGCTCTGTTCGTAGCCCTCGCTCACGTCCGGAAGGCTATCACTCGAGACCGGTCACCGTACCCCCCGAGATCTTCGTCACGGAAGGGGCTCGACCTCGATCTCCCGGAGGGTGACGGTGGAGACGAGCTCCATCTCCTCCTCCACGAACTCCGGGTCGATCGACTCCACCGCCAGATCCGGTCCCTCCACCCCGAAGTTCTCCTGATCGAAGAAGAGAAGGCCTCCGACCCGACGGTAGTCGAATCCCGGCCGAAAGCGGAGCCCCCCCGGATCCCCCGAGAAACTGTAGGCGAACTGCTCCAGTCGTCCCGTCTCGGGATCGAACCAGTACACGAACTCGTCGTCGGCTCCGCTGCTCGAGCCCGGCTCGAAGCTCACCCCGATCCGATGGAGCTCCCGGCCGCCCCAGGTCTCCATGCCCCGGTCGTGAAACCGGACGCTCGGATCCCCCAGGCGGTACGGTAGGAACGCGAAATAGACCCTGGCCATGACCCAGTCCCTCCACCGTTGCTCCTCCCCGGGGGGAACCGGAACCTCCTTCCCCTCCTTCCACATCCGGACCTCGTCGTTGGTGATCCGGACCCGCCGGTCCCGGCCCGGGCGCAGGTCGACGACCTCGTGCCGAAAGAGCCCTCCGTCCACCCGGGATTCGACTCCGAAACAGCCGGACTTCGAACAGATCTCGAGCTCCGTCACCGAGCTCTCGTAGAGATCCCCTCCGTGAAACTCGATCGCCTCGGCCACGATCGGCGGCATCTCCCCGGAGGCCGAGATCACGGATCCGGTACCGAGAGCCAGGACCGTGGTCAGCAGTGTCTTCGAGATCTTCATCCGCGCCCTCCCCCCAGTTCTCGCCACTTCCAGATTCCTCGGTGGGGAGGCAGACCCCGGTGGAGCTCCGGCTCCGAGAGCACGAGCCCGGTGGATCTCATCAGAAGCTCCCTCACCCCTCGGAAGGACCCCGGTCCAGGGACAGGGTCTTCTTGCCCACGGCCCGAGCCCCCGCGGCCAGATACCCGGCCGCCGCTCCTCCCGAGGCCACGATCCCTGCCGCCGCCCCGCCCATGGCTGCCAGGCCGACCGCCACGCCGCCCAGGGCCACGGCCCCTACCGCGATCCCTCCCAGGGCGAAGCCCCCTCGGGAGATTCCGCCCAGGGCGACGACTCCCTCCGCCACGCCTCCCAGGGCGAAGATCCCCCGGGCCCGGCCTCCGAGAGCCAGCACGCCGGTCGCCCGGTCCCCCATGGCCAGGACTCCCCGGGCCGTCCCGGGATCCCCGGTTTCCGGATCGGGACCGTAGGCGATCTCCACCAGGGGAAGCCCTTTGATCTCCCGATCGGTCCTGGCGCGAATCGTACGGCTTCTCATGATCTTCGGCCCCAGCCCATCCTACCCCGACCCCGGTGGAGAGACGGGATCACGGGATTCCGTACCGTTTGCGCTTGGCCCAGAGGCCCTTGCGGCTGATCCCCAGGAGCTCGGCGGCTCGACCCTGGTGTCCCCGGGTGTAGGCCAGGGCCTTCCGGATCTCCTCGATCTCCACCTCCTGGAGGGTCCGGGGACGGTCCTCCCCGGGCTCCCGGGGAGGATCCGGATCGAGCTCCTCTCCCCGGGAAAGGATGAGGGACCGCTCCAGGAGGTTCCGGAGCTCCCGGAGGTTCCCGGGCCAGGGGTAGTCGGACATCCAGCTCCGGGTTGCCTCGCTCAGCGGCTTCGGCTCGACCCCCAATCTCCTGGCCACGTCGGCGATCATCCTCCGGCAGAGGGCGGGGAGGTCCTCCCGCCGCTCCCGAAGGGGGGGCACCCGGAACGCCAGGACCTCGAGCCGATAGTAGAGGTCCGATCGGAATACGCCCTGCTCGACGCGATCGGGAAGATCGAGGGTCCCGACGGCCAGGAACCGGACATCCGCCTTCCGCTCGCGACCTCCCAGGGGCTGGAACCGTCGCTCCGACAGGAACCGAAGGAGCTTGGGCTGGGACTCCCGGGGGATCTCCTCCACCTGGTCCAGGAGCAGGGACCCTCCTTCGGCCCTTTCGACCTTCCCTTCCCGGGAGGTCTCGGCCCCGGTGAAGGCTCCCCGGCGGTGGCCGAAGAGCTCGCTCTCGAAGAGGCTCACAGGGATGGATCCGGAATCGATCTCGACCAGAAGCTCATCGGCCCGCGAGCTCGAGGCGTGGACCGCCCGGGCCAGGGTCGACCGCCCGGAGCCCGCCTCGCCCAGGAGGAGAATGGGAGCCTCCGACCGTGCGGCCCGGAGGAGGCCTTCCATCGCCTCACCCAGGACCGGGCTCCGTGAGAACAGCTCCTCCACCGAGGGGTGGCCCGAAGGCTCGGCCGGAGGGGTCAACTCTCCGTCGAGGCGGCCGGGACCATCTCCTCCGTGACGTCCTCGGCATCCGCCCAGAGCTTCTCCAGCCCGTAGAACCTCCGGGTCGCTTCGTGGAACACGTGCACCACGAGCACCCCGAAATCCAGGAGGATCCACTGGGCCCGATCCCGGCCCTCGATGTGCAGGGCCCGGACCCCCCGGGCTCGGAGTCGCTCCTCGACAGCGTCCGCGATCGCCTTGGTCTGGCGGGGATTCGATCCGTGACAGATCAGGAAGTAATCGGCGAGGAGCGTCACGCCCTGGAGGTCCAGGACCCGGAGATCCAGCGCCTTCCGATCCAGAGCA
>JAWVZJ010000302.1:0-3844 GCA_033722255.1 Thermoanaerobaculia bacterium
AGGATTGCTCGAAGAAGGCTCGAATCCCGGCCACCTTGTGATCTCGGCCGGCTGTGCAGAGCTCGATCGATTCCACGGCCTGATCCAGCCGTCGGGGACCGCCCGGGAACTCCTCCATCCGGCCCCGAAAGAAGGTCTCGACCTCCCGTCGGTGTTCGCTGTCGCAGAAGTCGGCGACCCAGAAGGGGAGGGAGGCGGCCCATTGGGGTGGGAGGCGCTCGGCGATCTCGCCGAACCGCTCCCGGAGCCGGGACCAGGCCCGGTCCCGGGACTCCGGCTCCCCGAAGCTCGGGGTGAGGAGGCCCGTGGCCTCGTAGAGGTCGAAGCCCTCCTCGAAGAAGAGCGTCCAGGCCCGGTCCCGGAGGGTGGGATCGGTGAAGGAGCCCAGGGCCCGGAAGAGCCTCCGTCGGTTCCGCCGCTCCTCGGCCTCCGGGATCTCGGCAAGGAACCGCTCGAAGAGCTCCTCGTCCCCGTCCTCGGCCGCGATCCGGAGGACGGTTCCCGCCAGGTCCGGATCCACGGCCGTGCGATCCTCGAGCCAGGACCGGGCGAGTCTCCCGGCCCGGCTCCGGAGCTCCGGATCGTTCCCGACGTCGGCCACCAGGGGCACCACCGTCTCCCGCAACAGCCGGACCTCGGGATCCTCGTCGGGCTCGGGGACGAAACCGAGCTCCCGGGCCAGGGGACCGAGCTCGGACCGGACGAAGGCCGCGTATCGAGCCTGGAGATCCGGCGGCACCCGCTCCTCCAGATCCCGGAGAAGGTTGGCCACGGCCGACACGAGATGACGGGAGGGAGAGGATGGGAGCGACTCCACGACCGCCAGGGCGTCTTCGATCGGGATCCGACCGGCGTCCGCGAGCTCCACGATGTCCCGCACCAGGGAAACCCGTTCCGTGAGCCGAAGGGCCCCGGTGTCGCGGGTGGGGAGCCTCGCCAGAAGGTCGTTCTCGTATCGGACCCGGTAGTACCCCCGGCCTCCGGCGTTTCCGAAGACCCACTCGGGGCAGGTGTCGGTGGGGAGGGGCTCGCTGGTGCGCTTGCCGGTGACGAGGGTGCACTCCTCTCCGGCTTCCGTCTCGGAGCCGCCCCATCGGTAGCAGACCGGGATCTCCCAGAGCAGATCCGCCGCGGCCTTCGAGCCCAGGGGAAGGAGTCGCTCCTGGGCCAGCTCCAGGCGGGGAGAGCCCTCGTCGGCGCACGCGAGGCCCACGGTGACCAGGGGCACTCCGGGTTGCTCGATGAAGGTCCGGAAGGCGGAGGCCACGCCGTCGGGACCCGGCTCCTCGAGGGCGGCCAGAAAATCGGAGGAGGTCGCGTTGCCGTGGGCATGGCGCTGGAGATAGGTCCGGACGCCCCGTCGGAAGGCCGCCTCCCCCATCCATCCCTCGAACATTCCCAGAAGCGTGGAGCCTTTGCCGTAGGTGATGGAGCTGAAGGCGGTCTCGATGTCGTGTTCGGTCTCGATCTCCGGCACGACGGCGGTGGCGGTGGCCCGGGTGTCCCAGGCCATGGACCTGGAGGCCCGGCCCACGCCGGAGACGTCGAACTCCCACTCCGGCCGCATCTCGTGGATCACCTTCCGGCCCATCCAGCTCGCGAAGGACTCGTTCAGCCAGATGTCGTCCCACCAGGCGGGGCTGACGTAGTTCCCGAACCATTGGTGCGCGATCTCGTGGGCCGCCACCGAGGCGTAGCTCCGCTTCCGGCCCACCGTGAGCTCCTCCTCCGGGATCAGGAGGAGGCTCTCGGAGTAGGTCATGAGCCCGACGTTCTCCATGGCACCGAAACCGATCGTCTTGGGGATGGCCACGGAATCGAGCTTCTCGTACGGGTAGGCAATTCCCAGGTACTCCTCGTGGACCTGGAGGATCTCGTGGGTCACCTCCCGGGCCCAGGCCGCGCGATCCGCCTTGCCCCGGAGGGCGACGATCCCGAGGGGCGTGTCTCCCACCGATCCCGCCGGCACCGGCTCGAAGGGCCCGACGGCGAGGGCCACCAGGTAGCTGGGGAGGGCCTCGGTCACCTGGAACTCGACCCGGACCCGGCCGTCGCCGAGCTCCCGGCGCTCGAGGATCGGAGTGTTGGAGAAGGCCCGGTCCTCCTCGGGGACCACCAGGCGGAGCTGCCACGGCACCTTGAACCGGGGCTCGTCGAAGCAGGGGATCGCCTGCCGGGCCTCGATCGACTCGAACTGGGTGAAGAGGTAGTCCTCCCCACCGTCCTGCTGCTTGAAGAGGGCCACCGAGCGATCGGTCACGTAGGTTCCCCGGTAGTCGATCTCCAGGAGACCCGGCCCCGGGGCCACGTCACCGGGTAACGCGAAACCGGTGACCTGGTCGGTTCCCGGTACCGTCTTCACCGAGGCCGGCTCTCAGCCCGGCTCCAGGAGAACAGGGGGGAGAGAGGATTCGGGAGCATCGCTCGTCCTTCCTGTCGTCGACGCGTCGGCCGTGTCCTCCGGATCCGGCTGACAGAACCGCGCCGACTCGATCTCGAGCTCCCGGGCGTGGAGCCAGAGGGTGTCCACGGCCTCCCGGAGCTCGAGCCCGATCTCCACCCGGCCCTCGAATCCCTCCCGGGAAGGGTCCACGTCCAGCTCCACGGCGTAGCCGGTGGGTTCCACCGCGTCGGAGAGGCGAAAGGCGGGAGGGATCGGCTGCTCCGCAGGAAGCGGTCCGGCTCCGGCGAGCAGTGCGAGGATGACCGTGAGGACGACCGTGATTCGTTGCATCGAGCTCTCCTCCTGAAATCCGATGGGGACCGCCGGGGTACCGCAGCGGACCACATCCTACACAGCTCTCCTGGTGAGCCCGGCCCTCCCCCGGAGAGAGGAACGCCCGAGAGGATTCCTTCGGTGGCTCAGCCTCGGGCGCCCCGGGCTGGTGGGCATCGCCTCGGTCAGGAAGAGGGGAGAGAGACGCAGACCCAGGAAGGCGAGGAGGGCGAAGCAGCCGGGAGAGGAGCGCATCTCGGGTCGGCACCGCGGGGATCCGGAGTCTCGAGGAGGGGGCCCTGGCCTTGACAGAAGAATCCGGGTGAGTTAACGTTTACTAACCATGACGCAGGAGCCCCTCACCGAACGCCAGCAGCAGGTGGTGGATCTCGCCCTGGAGGTGGTCCGGGAGTCCGGCCTCCGGGGGCTCACGGTCCGGAAGCTGGCCGAAGAGGTCGGTTTCTCGGAGGCGGCGCTCTACAAGCACTTCTCCTCCAAGCGGGCCCTGCTGCTGGCCATGGCCCGGCAGATGTCCGAGCGCCGGCTCCTGGGCCCGATCCGCCGGTTGGTGGAGTCGGAGGGAGATCCGTCGGAGCGCTTGGAGTCGGTGCTTTCCCACCACGTGGGGACCATCCTGGAGACGGACGCCCTGCCGATCCTCCTCCTGGCCGAGGCCGCCGCCAGCGGAGACGAGGAGCTGCTGGAGGTCATCGGAGGCACCCTGGAGGAGCTCCTGGCCCGGATGGAGGAGCTGGTGGCGGAGATCCCAGCGTCACCGGACCGGCCGCCTCCCGATCAGCTCGCCCTCCTCCTCTTCGGATTGCCGGCGGCCGTGGCCCTCTCTCATCGGCTGCGGCCCGATCCCGAGACGGAGCGGGCCGCGGCGGGACCCCTGGGGCGATATCTGGTGCGACGGCTGGTGGGCGGGGAGGGGGAGGAATCGACCGATCGAGGAATGGAGAAGGACAAAGGGGAACGACCATGACCGAACGACGCGGAATCGCGATTCGACGCCCGGCGCTGGCGGCGCCGGGGCTTCTACTCCTCCTCGCTCTCGTCGGGGGCTGCGCCGGCGACGGCCCTCCGCCCTCCGAGGACGGGGCTTCGATGGAGGAGGCGACATCCCTA
>JAWVZJ010000303.1:0-3843 GCA_033722255.1 Thermoanaerobaculia bacterium
AGGAAGCGGGGGAAGTCGTCGGAGATCCACTTCTGGTAGAAGGCGTATGCCTCCTCCTGCTGGATCCGGTTGTAGCACTCCACGTCGAAGCGCTCGGAGTACTCGCACTCGAGGTCCGGATCCGGCGGCTCGGTCCGGAAGCCCCCGAAGTCCTCCGGGTAGTGGCCGTGGAAGATCATCAAGGGGTACCGGGCCTCCGGGTGCTCGTCGAAACCCCGGGGTACAAGCACATGGGCTCCGAGGTAGAAGTCCCGGCCCCAGAACTCGCTCAGCAGCTCGCTCTTGATCCGGACGTGGCGGACGTACTTCGTGTCCTCGGGGGGCTCGGTGGGAGGGATCTCCCGGTCGAGGACGATCGAGAGCTCGCCGCCGGCGTTCGGATCGATCTCGGCGGTCTTCGGCTCGGAGTAGAGGTTCCCCGGCTCCCGGTTCCATCTCTGTCCCGCCTTCCAGCTCGCCGGGAGCTGGAGGACGTGGCCGTCGGAGCGCTCGAAGGTGTCGTAGCGGTGGAGCAGGGCCTGGACCCGGTACTCCCCCGCCGGGAGATCGTCGAGGCTCCGAGTCGGCCAGCCGAAGACGGTCTCGTCGAACACCACCGGCTCCCCCGCCTCCAGATCTTCGACGTCGACGCCGAAGATCTGTCCGGAGCCGACTCCCCAGCCGATCTGGAAACGGGGCTCCTCGTCGGGATCGGTCCCGATCAGGAGCAGCAACCGTCCGTCGACGGGGTGCTCGAGGAGGTCCTCCCCCACCTCCACCGAGACCTGGAAATCGGCGTCCACCGCTCCGAGCGGAAGGACGGAAAGAGCCGTCAGGATCAGCAGCAGGACCGGAATTCTCCGTACGAGTGGATCTCTCATGGAACCTCCAGGATCGGACGATCTACGTTCTGCTCCGCGACGGGAGACCGCAGTATACGACCCCTGAACCGGCTCGGCTCCTTCGCGGTCGTCGAGCCGTGGGACAATGAGCGGCGGCATGGGGAGCTTCGTTCGGTACTGGGCGCGAGTCGGGATGGCCTCGCTGCTGGTAACGCTGAATTCGGTGCTCCACATCGCTCCCCTGCTCCTGGTCGCCCTGGTCAAGGCGGCGACGCCGGCACGATGGACCCGCCGAGCCTGCGACCGGGCCCTCATGGCCATCGCCACGTGCTGGATCGGATTCAACTCCTGGATGTTCGACCGTCTGACGGAGACCCGGGTTCGGGTCCTCGGCCTGCCGGACCCCGATCCGGGGGGTCAGATGCTCGTGATCTGCAACCACCAGACCTGGGTCGACATCCCGGTCCTCCAGAAGCTGTTCAACCGCCGTCTTCCTCTGCTGCGGTTCTTCCTCAAGAGCGAGCTCTTCTGGGTCCCGCTCCTGGGACTGGCCTGGTGGGCCCTGGATTTTCCCTTCGTGAAGCGCTACTCCCGGAGTCAGATCCGGAGGCGGCCCGAGCTCGCCGGCCGCGATCTCGCCGCGACCCGGAAGGCGTGCGAGAAGTTCCGCCGGATCCCGGTCGCCATCGTGAACTTCGTCGAGGGCACCCGCTTCACCCCCGCCAAGCACGCCGCCCAGGGCTCTCCCTACAAGCATCTCCTGGAACCCCGGGCCGGCGGTCTGGGCTTCACACTGGACGCCATGGGCGACCTCCTGGACACCCTGGTGGACGTGACCATCGTGTATCCCGACGGCCCACCCCGTCTCCTGGATCTCTTCGCCGACCGGGTCCGGGAGATCCGGGTCGCGGTCCGGACCCTCGAGATCCCGGCAGAGGTCCGGGAGGGAGGCTACCGGGACGACCCCGAAGCCCGGCACCGCATCCAGGCCTGGATCCGTCGGATCTGGCGGGAGAAGGACGAGACCGTGGCCGAGCTCCACGAAGGCCCGGACCTTCCCCGGGAAGAGGCGTCTCTTCCTGACGACGGTCATGGCTCCGACGGCCTGCCTCCATAGAATGGGAGCCGTACGGCCTGAACCCACCCACAGGAGGTGAACCGATCGAGTCCGGAGAGGAGGGCTACGCCCGCTTCCCCACCGAGGAGACCCGGTGTCCCCGGGTGGAGGTCTGCGGGGGTCCGACGGCGGTGCTCGACCAGATCGGCTGGACACCGCTGATCGAGCTCCACTCGGTCTCCCGCCGGATCGGCTGCACGGTCCTCGGCAAGATGGAGCACGCGAACCCCGGGGGCTCCGTCAAGGACCGGATCGCCCGCTACATCGTCGACGCCGCCGAGCGAAGGGGAGAGCTCGAGCCCGGAAGCACCATCCTCGAGGTCACGAGCGGCAACACCGGGATCGCCCTGTCCATGGTGGGCGCCGCCCGGGGATATCGGGTCGTGATCCGGATGCCGGCCTCGGTGAGCGTGGAGCGACGCCAGATGCTGAGGGCCTTCGGGGCCGAGGTCGAGCTCCTGGACGACCTCCTCCGGATGCACGAAGCGGTGGAGAAGGCGGAGGAGGAGGCGAGCGACGATCCCTCCATCTTCCTCCCTCGCCAGTTCTCCAACCCGGACAACGTCCGGGCCCACGAGCTCGGCACCGGACCAGAGATCCTCCGGCAGACCGACGGGGAGCTCGACGCCTTCGTCATGGGCGTCGGCACCGGCGGCACGGTGATGGGCGTCGGCAGGGCCTTTCGGAGCGCCGGCCACCGGGCCCGGATCGTGGCGGTGGAGCCGGCGGAGTCGGCGGTCCTCTCCGGAGGGTCGCCGGGGCGCCACGGGATCCAGGGCCTGGCCGACGGCTTCATCCCCGAGATCGTCGAGCCCGCGGAGCTCGATCAGATCGTCACCGTGTCCACCGACGAGGCGGTGGACGCCGCCCGACGTCTCCACCGGGACGAGGGCCTCCTGGTGGGAATCAGCTCCGGAGCCAACATCGCGGCCTGTCGGACTCTGGCCCGAGAGCTCGAACCCGGAGCAACGATCGTCACCGTCCTGCCGGATCGGGGGGAGCGCTACCTCAGTCTCTGGGACGGAGGCTGACAACGCCCGCGTGCTACCCTCGGAGCGATCTGCGGGCAGGATCCTCCCACCTTCTTCCAGCGACGAATCGGAGACTCCCATGGTGCAATCCCTCACCCGACGCGTGACGCTCGACCTGGCTCCCGTCGCCCTCCTCGCCCTGCTGCTGGCCGTACCGGGTCTCGCCCAGGAGCCCCGGGGGGATCAGAAACCGAGCGGAAGCGAGAAGGCCGGGAAGTCCGATCGGCGGGACCTCCCGGAACGGGTGCTTCCGGCCGACACGTCTCTGAGCAAGACGACGGAGGTCACGATCCGGGGCGAGCGGGTCCCCTACCGGGTGACCACCGGAACCCAGCCCGTCTACGGGGAAGACGGGAAGACGATCGCCGCCCTCCACTACACCTACTACGAGCGAACCGACGTCGACGACCTCGGTCGCAGGCCTCTCTTCGTCTCCTTCAACGGCGGACCGGGCTCGGGATCGCTGTGGATGCATCTCGGGTACACGAGCCCGAAGCAGCTGGTGATCGACGACGAGGGCTTCCCGGTCCAGCCCTACGGGGTCCGGGACAATCCCCACTCGATCCTCGATGTGGCCGACATCGTCTACGTGAATCCCGCCAACACCGGGTTCTCCCGGGTCCTGGACGACGAGGTGGACCGGAAGAAGTTCTTCGGAGTCGAGGCGGACATCACCTATCTGGCGGACTGGATCGACGTCTTCGTCTCCCGGCAGGGGCGGTGGCGCTCGCCGAAGTACCTGATCGGGGAGAGCTACGGCACCACCCGGGTCTCGGGGCTCGCCTCGATGCTCCAGAATCGCCACTGGATGTACCTGAACGGGGTGATCCTGGTCTCCCCCACCGGGCTGGGCATGGAGGCGGAAGGGCCGGCC
>JAWVZJ010000304.1:0-3825 GCA_033722255.1 Thermoanaerobaculia bacterium
CAGGTCGGAGATGGCGGTGTCCAGGACCGGGGACCAGTTCACCATGTACTCGCCGCGATGGATCAGACCCTCGCGATACAGGCGGACGAAGGCGAATCGCACGGCCTTCGAGAGCCCCTCGTCCAGAGTGAAGCGCTCTCGGCTCCAGTCGCAGCTGGCCCCCATGGTCTTGAGCTGGCTGGAGATGTTGTCCTGATAGCGCTCCTTCCATGCCCACATCCGCTCCAGGAAGCGCTCCCGACCCAGGTCGTGCCGGGTCTTCCCCTCCTCGGCCAGCTCCCGCTCCACCATGAGCTGTGTGGCAATGCCGGCGTGGTCCGTCCCCGGAAGCCAAAGGGCCTCGTACCCCTGCATCCTCCGCCAGCGGGTCAAGAGATCCTGGAGGGTCGACTGGAGGGCGTGGCCGATGTGCAATTTCCCGGTCACGTTCGGCGGCGGGATCATGATGCAGAAGGTGGGCCGGTCGGTGTCGGCGTCCACCTCGAAATAGCCGCCCTCGGCCCAGTACTCCTGCCACTTCTCCTCGTAGCTGGCCGGATCGAAATGCTTCTCCATGGGAATCCTCGGGGTGACGGTGACTCAAGCGGCTCCTCATCGGGCGTCGGAGGTGGCCGACACGAGAGACGCCGATTGTATCGGTGTGGTACCCGGCGATCGAGCCGGGTGGAGGAAGGACCGGCGGGCGGAACCGCCAGGAAAGCCCTACTCTACCTGGCGCTCGAGCTCCCGGATGCGGTCCTTGATGACGACCTCGGCCAGGTCGGGGACGACCTCCCAGGCGATGTCCCGGAGCATCCGGTCTCCCAGGAGCTCGACGACGCGTCGAGCGATCCGGTCCACTTCGGCGTCGCTGAGCTCGTCCCGGGTTCCCCCGGTGGGCATCGGCTCGGGCTCCGCAGCGAGCTCCCGTTCCTCGGGGGGTGCTTCCGGCGGTGGAGCCGTCTCGGGTCGGGCCTCCGGAGTCTCGGCCTCCCCTTCCTCCCCGGTTACGGCCGCCGATAGATCCTCCGGCTCTGTGGGCTCTTCGGACTCCAGGGGCGGAGGTGGCTCGACCCGCAGATCCTCGTCCTCGGCCCCGGCACCGAAGGTTTCGGTAGTGACCAGGCCCTCGGGCCTCTCCACGTCGACCGGTTCCTCTTCTTCCATGTCCTCCCAGGGAGAGGGCTCCACTTCCAGCGACGAGGTCTCCTCGGTCTCTTCGGCGGCGCCGTCGGTCTCGAGGGGCTCCGCTTCCACCTCCGTCATCGGCTCCTCCCCTTCCTCCAGCGGTTCGGCCTCGACCTCGGCCAGGTCCTCGGGGGGCTGAACCTCGACCCCCTCCTCCGGGGACTCGATCTCCCCCACTTCCTCCGGCGGCTGGACCTTCGTGGTCTCTCCGGCCTCCAGCAGGTCCTCGACCTGACGCAGGAGCTCCTGGGAGTCGAAGGGCTTCTTCAGGTGTCCGTCGGCCCCGGCCGCCTCCGCGTCCTCCTCCTCGAAGGGCTCGAAGGTGCCCACGAGGAGCAGCACGGGAAGGGCCGGGTCCCTCTCCTTCGCCGCCCGGCACACGTCGAAGCCGCTGGCGCCCGGCATGTGGACATCCGCGATCACCAGGTCGGGGGCGACCTCGTCGAGCCGGGCCACCGCCTCGTCCCCCTTGCTCACGGCTACCACCTCGCAGTCCTCGTCCATGAAGGTCAGCTCGACGACCTTCTGGATCGTCACACTGTCGTCGGCCAGCAGGATCGTCCTAGCCATGGGTCCTCCGTTCGTCCCTCCGGTTTCGCGAAAGGTACCACCGGCCCGAGACGGGAGTCAAATGGCCGAAGGCCTTTGCTGACGGGGGGTTGGATCAGATGTTCCGACGGTACTCTCCCCCCACCTCGTAGAGGGCGTGGGTGATCTGTCCCAGGCTGCACGTCTCGACGGCCTCCATCAGGGCGGCGAAGAGATTCGAGCCGTCCAGAGCCGCCTGCTGGAGCTTCTTCAGGGCGGCCGGAGCCCGGTCGGCGTGACGCTCGTGGAATTCCTCCAGCCTGGCGATGCAGCCGTCCTTCTCCTCCTCGCTGGCTCGGGTGAGGGGCACCTCGGCGGAGCCCGGTGCCTCCCCCTCCTCCTCCGGGAGGAAGGTGTTGACCCCCACGATGGGGAGCTCCCCGCCGTGCTTGAGACTCTCGTACTTCAGGGAGTCCCCCTGGATTTCGCCCCGCTGGTACTGGAGCTCCATGGCTCCCAGGACGCCTCCCCGTTGCGTGAGGCGATCGAACTCCTTCAGCACCGCCTCCTCGACGAGGTCGGTGAGCTCCTCGACGACGAAGCTTCCCTGGGTCGCGTTCTCGCAGAACGTCAGGCCGAACTCCTTGTTGATGATGAGCTGGATCGCCATCGCCCGTCGGACCGACTCCTCGGTGGGCGTGGTGATCGCCTCGTCGTAGGCGTTGGTGTGGAGGCTCTGCGCGTTGTCGAAGGTCGCCAGGAGGGCCTGCAGGGTGGTCCGGATGTCGTTGAACTCGATCTCCATGGCGTGGAGGGAGCGGCCGCTCGTCTGGATGTGGTACTTCAGCTTCTGGCTCCGCTCGTTTCCGCCGTAGAGCCGGTTCATGGCCACGGCCCAGATCCGTCGGGCCACCCGGCCGATCACCGAGTACTCGGGGTCCATGCCGTGGGAGCAGAAGTGGGAGAGGTTGGGGGCGAACTCGTCGATCTCCATCCCCCGGGAGAGGTAGTACTCCACGTAGGTGAAGCCGTTGGCCAGGGTGAAGGCGAGCTGGTGGATCGGATTCGCCCCGGCCTCGGCGATGTGGTACCCGGAGATGGACACGCTGTAGAAGTTCCGTACGTTCTCGTCGATGAAGTACTGTTGCACGTCTCCCATCATCCGGAGGGCGAACTCGATGGAGAAGATGCAGGTGTTCTGTCCCTGGTCCTCCTTCAGGATGTCGGCCTGGACCGTGCCCCGGACCCGGGAGAGGGTGTCCGCGCGGATCTCCCGGTACTCCTCGTCGCTCAGGAGCTCCCGGACCTCCCGCCAGGTGCCTTCCCGGCTCCGGTCGGGCTGGAGAGTCTCCTCTTCATTGATCTCGAGACGTCCCTCGCTTCGAAGGAACTTCCGGCACTGTTGCCGGATGGCCACGTTGAAGAAGAAGGCCAGGACCGTGGGGGCCGGACCGTTGATGGTCATGGACACCGAGGTCGTGGGATCGCAGAGATCGAACCCGGCGTAGAGCCTCTCCGCCTCCTCCACGGTGAAGACCGAGACGCCGCTCTCCCCGATCTTTCCGTAGATGTCCGGGCGCCGGGCCGGATCCTCTCCGTAGAGGGTGATCGAATCGA
This sequence comes from Thermoanaerobaculia bacterium, assembly GCA_033722255.1. GTDB lineage: Bacteria > Acidobacteriota > Thermoanaerobaculia > Multivoradales > JAIOJS01 > JAWVZJ01. The sequence goes on from JAWVZJ010000304.1 coordinate 3,313, forward strand.
AGGCCGTGGACAGCCGCTTGGCCGGCTGGCCGTCGGCCAGGTAGTGGAAGCGGCGGTTCGTGCGCTCCGCCGGTCCCTCGCCGGCGAACATCCGGGTCGGATCCTCCGCCGTCCGCTTGTAGGGGTAGACCCCGGAGGTGTAGGGGTACTCCCCGGGCACGTTCTCCATCAGCCTCCAGTAGAGACGGTCTCCCCAGCTCCGGTACCCGGGTCGGGCGACCTTGGGCACCCGGGTCTCCGAGAGGGTCGTCCGGTAGTTCTCCACCGTCACGTCCCGGCCCCGGACCTCGTAGGTGAACCGGTCGTCCCGGTAGTGCTCCTCCCACTCGGGCCAGGAGCGGAGGAGCTCCAGGGAGTGCCGGTCCAGCCGGTCCAGGCGCTCGTCGTGCTCCTCGGCGAGCTCGGCCACCGGGTCCTCCATCTCCCCCATGGTCTCCTCGCCGAAGGGCCGCCAGGAAGGATGGTCCTCTCGGTCTCCTTCGCCGTCCTGTCCCCGGAGGATCCGGATCGAGC
>JAWVZJ010000305.1:0-3810 GCA_033722255.1 Thermoanaerobaculia bacterium
GGCCGGCGCCTGCCCCAGACCCTCCAGGGAGGCCCGGGCGCCCATCCCGGCCACGAAGACGTAGATCAGAGCGATGGCCAGGTTTTGGGAGCCGGGAAGCCGCCGGACCGGGGTCCGGGAGAGGATCAGGGCGAAGGTCGTCACCAGGAGGATGTTCCAGGTGGAGGTGGAGAGGACGGGCTCGATCTCCGGGAGCTGTCCGGCGAGAGCGTGACCGAGCCAGGTGACGCCCGCGGCGATCGCCCCGAGGTAGAGGTAGTCCCTCATCTCGATCTCCCGCTCCTCCAGCGACTCCTCCTGGAGGGCCTTCTCCATCGCCTCCACCCGACCCTCCTTCACCCGGGCCCAGCGGTTGAACTTCTCGGCCACCACCTTCGACCCCAGGAGGATCGGGAGCCAGACCACGTAGACGAAGTTGTCGGCGAGGACGGCCAGGCCGAACTCCTCCGGCGGCGTCTCCAGGGCCTCGGCGGCGGCCGCCATGTTCCCGGTCCCTCCGATCCAGCTCCCCGCCAGGGCGCCGAATCCGGTCCACGCCTCCGGGGAGAGCCAGCGGTGCACCACCAGATAGGCCAGGACGGCGCCGACCATCACCCCCACCGTGCCCATGAGCATGACCAGGACTCCCTTCCCCATGACCCGGAAGGCGGCCCCGACGTCCACGTTGATCAGCATCAGGACGATGAACATGGGCAGGGCGATGTCCCCCAAAGCCCCGTAGACAGGGCTCTCGGACGGGATCACGTCCAGATTGTTCAAAGCCACAGGGGTGGCGTAGATCCAGAGCAGGGGCGGAAAGAACTCCCACACCTTCCACCCGGTCTTCTGCTCCAGGAAGAAGAAGAAAGCGCAGACTCCCACCAGGATCGCGAGAACTCCCTGGGGGGACAGGATCAGGACGTCCATCGGAGCCTCCTCATGCGTAGCCCATCATCACCGCCACGGCCAGGGCCACCGAACCCACGACCCAGACCTTCAGGATGAAGGGGAACACGAAACGGAGCCAGCGTTCCCAGGGGATCCCGGCCATGGTGAGGATCCCGATGAGCACCGCGTTCGTGGGGACCAGGATGTTGGTGAACCCGTCCCCGAACTGGTAGGCCAGGACCGCCGTCTGACGGGAGACGCCCACCAGGTCGGACAGGGGCGCCATCAGAGGCATGGTCACGAAGGCCTGCCCGGAGCCGGAGGGAATGAAGAAGTTCAGGACCGACTGGACGACGTACATCCCGATGGAGGCGGCCACGGAGCCGAGCTCCTGGAGGGGCTGGGCGATCCCGTAAACCACGGTGTCGATGATCCCTCCCTCCTCGAGGACGGTCTCGATGGCCCGGGCGAACCCGATCAACAACGCCGTGGTCGTCAGCCCAGCCGCTCCCCGGCAGAAGGTCCGAGCCGTCTTCGAGGGGCCGATCCCGCCCATCAGGGCCAGGAGAATGGAGAGCCCCAGGAAGAGAGCTCCCATCTCGATCAGGTACCAGCCCTGGAACTTGATCCCCCACACCAGGAGGGCCAGAGCCAGGACCAGGATCACGATCACACCCAGGTGGCGCCCCCGGAAAGGCACGTCTTCCCGATCCACCATCTCCGCCGGAGGCTCGATCCCCGCCACGACGCTCCGGTCCGGGTCGTCCTGGACCCGCTTCGCATACCTCCAGACGTGGTGGACCCCCACGAGGAAGAACACCAGGAGGAGCACCATCCGGAAGCCGATCCCCGACGAGGGCTCGAGCTCCGCTACCTCCTGGGCGATCAGCACCGTGAAAGGATTGATCAGGGCCGCGCCGTACCCGACGCCATAGCCGATGCAGAGGACGCCGACGGCAGTCACGGTGTCGAATCCCAGGGCCACGAAGAGGCCCACCAGCACCGGGACGAAGGGGATGTACTCCTCGGCCATGCCGATGGTGGCCGACCCCACGGCGAAAGCGGCGATCCCCGCCGCCACCAGGAGGAACGGGCGATGCCCGGCCTTTCGGAGGAGCAGGTCGATCCCGGAGTCCACGGCTCCGGTGGCCCGGAGGACCTCGAAAGCGCCCCCGACGATGAAGACGAAGAAGATGATCTCGTGGGCGGCGGAGAATCCCTTCGGGATCGCCGTCAGGATCGCCGTCGGCCCCAGGCTCGGATGATCCGGCGTCGTCTCGTAGGTGCCGGGGACGACCTTCTCCCGCCCCCCGTGGCCCGCCTCGGTCCGCTCGAAGCTGCCCGCCGGAACGAACAGGGTCATGAGATAGGCGATGACCACCATCCCGAACAGCAGGACGAGGGTGTGGGGAACCCGGAACTTGCTCTCGTCGGCCTCGCTCATGGGAACGGCGCGGAGCATAGCATTGCGGATCCTCGCCCTCCGCCCCCGGCCACTGCGGGCCAGAGATCAATCCGTTTCAGGCAGGATCGAGTACCGCGTCAACCGCTCCCGGAGCGCCTCGTCGATCTCCACCGTCTCGCCCCGGGAGTAGTCCACCATCACGATCACGCCCTCCCCGGTGGCCACGAGCCGCTCCGGGGTGTCGGTCCGGGCGATGGCGTACTCCATGGTGAAGCTCTTCGTCCCGATCCGGGAGATCCGGGTTCCCACGGTGATCTCCCCGGGCCACTCCAGGGGAGCCAGGAACTCGCAGTCGGTCCGGGCCAGGATCGGTCCCCGGGAGGGAGCTCCTACCGTGGCCATCTCCACCTCCTGGAAGAGGGCCATCCGGGCGCTCTCGAACCAGGTGAAGTACCGGGCGTTGTTCACGTGCCCCAGGGAATCCATGTCGCCCCACTGGATCGGAAGGGTGATGGTCACCGGATAGTCGTCCATGCGCCCTATGTTAGTCGCGACTGCCGCCGGCCCCGCATCCGCCCTTGCTACCGTCGGGGACGATGAGGGAGGCCGAGGCGGGAACCCGAGAGGACCGGACGGCCGGGGGTCTCCTGGGGCTGGCCCTGGGGGACGCCCTGGGCGCGCCCCACGAAGGGGATCCGATCGAGACCCGACCCTGGTGGACGGGAGCGGGTTCCGCGCCCGGCCCCCTCCGGTGGACGGACGACACCCAGATGGCCCTGGTCCTGGCCGAGCACCTGGTCGAGCACGGAGAGGTCCTCCAGGACGAGCTCGCCCGGTCGTGGGCCGAGACCTGCGATCCCCGACGGGGCTACGGCATGGGAGCGCTCCGGCTCCTCCGCCGGGTTCGGTCCGGTGCCGACTGGAGGAACGCGAACCGGAGCGTCTTCGAGGAAGGCTCCTACGGGAACGGGGCCGCCATGCGGGCAGCGCCCCTGGGGCTCCGCTTCGCCGAGGATCCCGCGACCCTCGATCGGGCCACCGTGGCCGCCAGCGAGATCACCCACGCCCACCCCCTGGGGATCGAGGGAGCCCTTCTCCTCTCCCGGGCCGCGGCCCTCGCCCTGACGACCCCCGATCCGGCCCCGGACCAGGTCCTGACGAAGTTGCGGCGGCGAGCCCGGCAAGAGCCGTTCCGACGCCGGCTGGACCTGGCCGGGAACCTCCTGGGAAACCGTCCGGCTCCGGAGGAGATCGTCGGCGCCCTCGGAAACTCCGTGGTGGCCCACCGATCGGTGGTGACCGCCATCTACTGCTTTCTCCGACACCGGCCCGACGACTTTCTGGAGCTCCAAGAGACCGTCGTCTCCCTGGGAGGCGACGTCGACACCCTGGGCGCCATGTCCGGGGCCCTCTGGGGAGCGGTCCGCGGTCTCGCCGAGCTCCCGGGCTTCCTTCTGGAGCGCCTGGAGGCCCGGGACCGACTCGAGGGAGTGGGGCGCAGGCTCTGACGGCCTCTTCGGGGTGGACCGAACGAGCCC
>JAWVZJ010000306.1:0-3802 GCA_033722255.1 Thermoanaerobaculia bacterium
GGAGGCCGGAACTCGAACTCGTTGAAGTCCCCGAGGACCACCACCCTGGCGTCGGGCTCCCCCCGGAGCAACCCCTCGAGGAAGTCGGCCACGACCCGGGCCTGACAGAGGCGCCGGGGCTCCGTGTGCCGGACCGGGGGCTGGACCAAGCCGAAGAGAGGATCGTCTCCCCCCTTGGAGGTGAGGTGGAGATTCACGAAGAACACCGGGCTCCCCCGGAACCGGGTCTCGAGGGCCAGGGGCTTCCGGGAGCCTCCCTCGGATTCCCACGCTCCGAAGCACCGGTGGCCGGGCTCGATCCGGCCCGGATTGTGGTCCAGGTGGACGGTTCCGTCCCTGGCCTCCTCGAGCTCCACCGCCCTCCGGGCGTCTCCCGGCGGCCGGTCGGGGACCTCCATCCGGGAGGGATCGACGAGATAGGCGACCCGGATGTTCCCCCCGGGCTGACCTCCGTCGGCGTTGTCCACCGGATCGATCTGGAGCCAGCGATAGGAAGGGCCTCCGGTATCCCGGATCGCGGCCACGAGGCGATCTAGGGTCTGCTCCGCCCTCACCGTCCCGTCGTCGGCGGGGCCGCTGTCGTCCTGGATCTCCTGGAGAGCCACCACGTCGGGAGCCCCCAGATCCCTCACCACGCTGGAGGCGAGCCTCCGGAATCGCTCCTCGCCGTCGGCGGCCGAGAGATTCAGCACGTTGTACGTGGCGACGGTCAACCGGTCGTCCTTCCGGAGAAGCTCCGTGGTGTCCCGCTTCCTCTCGGTCCGGAGGATTCGCAAGGTCTCCTTCCGGACGAGGCGCACCTGGTAGGTCCCGAAGGCGTAGGTCACGATTCCGGTGGCGGAGCCCCGAAACCGGTCTCCGGTCCCGAGGAGGGGGGCCTCCGAGGCCGGATCCACCACGGCCTGGATCCTCTCCGGATTCGGATCTCCGGACTCGAGGAGGAGCCCGTCGCGGAAGGTCCGGGGACCCTCCACGTCCCGTCCCCCCTCCGGCAACAGGGAGAGACCTCCGTATCCGGTGGTGGCCCCGATGACCAGGGCCTCGGGAATCCGGACCCGCATCCCCTCCAGGGCCTCCCAGAAGTCCAGGGCGTCGGTGGCGGGATCGAAGCTCTCCATCCCGTCGTCGTCGATGGCTCCGGCCGGGATGGACCGATCCGCCGGACCCAGCACCACCGGGGGCGGCAGGGTCGTCTCTCCCTCGCGACGGCGGATGTCCACCAGGGCCTCCACCTCCAGGATCGTGATCGGGAGGCCTCCGCCCCGGGGCTCCGCCTCCCGGACCGTCCCGGTCACCGTGACCCGATCCCCGGAGGCCACCTGGGGCGGGAGCTCCCCCGTCCGGACGAAGATCCCCTCGGAGGTCGCGGGATCCCCGTCCTCTTCCGGCGCCTCCATCCAGAAGCCGTGGCGGCCCGCCGCCTCCCGGATCCCGGTGACCACACCCGGCACCTCCAGGACCCTCCGTCCCTCGAGGGCCGACCGGTGACCCGGGCCCTGGATCGTGCCGATGGAGATCCCGGACGCGGTCGGGCTCCAGAGGGCCGCCGAGGCCAGGAACACGAGAACCGTCCGGCGTGCTCGTCGCCTCGCATCCGAACCCGCGGGAGCCGGTTCCCCGGACCGAAATCTCGGGGTCCGAATCACCGAGGCCCGCCGGATCCTTTCCTCCCCGCGCTTCCTCATGGCGGGAATCTAGCAGCCACGCATGCCCGTCGCGCTGCTTCGGGCACTCAAGAGGATGAAAATCGGATGGTCGACCAATTGATGGTCCGGGGCCGGCCCTTCGGGTCCGAGAGCGGGACCGTCAGGGGACGGCGCGGGCTTTGTGATCTTTCACCGTGGGCCCGCGCCTGTGCACGTCTGCGCGCCGCACCGAAGTGCCCTCTGACGGTCTGTGAGGAGCGCTTGAGTGAACCCCCGTTCCGGCCCCGCTCTCGGACCCTACGGGCCTCCGCGATGGAGGCGGTTGCACGACCACCCTGGCAAGGTCCCTGAGGGCGTTCGTGGCCAGGGGGCTGAGCACGGGCCTCCCGACCCGGTTCAAGGCCCCCACGCGAGTGTGGCCCGCGCGCATCGCAGGCGCCGGCCAACGGACTCCCATGCCACTCTGCCGGCGCCGGTCCCTGGGACGGACGCCCTCAGAGACCGACCCAGTCTTGGGAATGGTCCTACTGTCCAACTGCCACCAGGAGCTATTTTCAGAGTAGCCCGACATGCCCGTGGCGTGGTTTCGGGCATTCATGAGGATGAAAATCGAACGAGGAACGACTCGATGGTCGCCTCGTATCCAGACCGCGATCCCGGCGATTTGCTACGATCCCCGCGCCCTCTTCGGCCCACCGCTACCCGAGACAGAGAGGAAGTTCGATGGAATCGAGATTGAAGCGTTGCGTCCTCGCCCTCATCCTGGTCCCCCTTCTGGGTACCGCCGATGCGGGAGCCGAGACGGCGGCACCGAACCAGGGCATCCGGCACCAGAACCCCGCCGTGGACGCCTTCGTGGGAGCCCGGATCGTGACCGCCCCGGGAGAGATCGTCGAGGACGGGATCCTGGTGGTCCGGGACGGCCGGATCGAGGCCGTGGGTTCCGACCTGGAGATCCCGGCGGACGCCGTGGTCCACGATCTGGACGGCAAGAGCGTCTACCCCGGGTTCATCGACCCCTACACGGAGTACGGGCTCGGGCATCTGGACCGCCTCAACCCGCCCCACGAGGAGGAGGGCCCGAAGTACGAGGGAAACCGGGAGGGGGCCGACAGCTGGAACGACGCCGTCCACGCCGAGCGCCGGTGGGTCGAGGAGCTCCGCCCCGACGACGAGACGGCCTCGAAGCTCCGGAAGCAGGGGATCACCTCCGTTCACTCCTCGAAGATGGACGGCATCTTCCGGGGCCGGGGATTCGTGACCGGCCTCCGGGAGGGCCTGGCCAACGAGGTCGTCCGACGGCCCCACGGCCTCCATCTGCTCTCCTGGGACAAGGGGAGCTCCGAGCAGTCGTACCCCAGCTCCCTCATGGGCTCCATCGCCCTGATCCGGCAGACGCTCCTGGACGCCGACTGGTACCGCCGGGCCCGGGACGCCCACCGCCGGAATCCCTCCCTGGACTCGCCTGAGCTCAACCGCCCCCTGGAGGCTCTGGCCGGCTACGAAGGAGCCTTCCTCTTCCAGGTCTCCGACGAGCTCGACCTCCTCCGGGCCGGCCGGATCGCCCGGGAGATGGACCGACCCTTCGTCTACGTGGGGACCAACCGGGAATACCAGCGGCTCGAGGAGATCCGGGCCCTCGACCGGCCGATCGTCCTGCCCCTCCACTTCCCGGACAAACCCGCCGTGGGCTCCCTCGAGGAGGAGCTCGACGTCACCCTGGCCGATCTGCGGCACTGGGAGAGAGCTCCCTCGAACCCTTCGGTCCTGGCCGAGAACGGGATCGAGATCGCATTCACCACCCACGGTCTGGAGGACGGGGAGAAGCTTCTGGGACAGGTCCGGAAGACCATCGACCGGGGCCTGTCCGAAGAGCGGGCCCTGGCAGCTCTGACCACGGTCCCCGCGAATCTCCTGGGTGTCCTGGAGGATTCCGGGACCCTGGAGGAGGGCAAGCGGGCCGACTTCCTGATCGCCGAGGGGAACCTCTTCTCCGAGGACGGCGAGCTCCTTTCGGTGTGGGGAGCTGTAAAAGGCGTAGGTCGAATAGGCCAGCGCCTGGGCTTCCCGGATTTCCTGAAAGACAATAGAGGAGAGTCCGTGCCCAAAGTAATCGTTGTAGAGCTCCCGCATGATGTACTCCTCCATGTTGAACC
>JAWVZJ010000307.1:0-3796 GCA_033722255.1 Thermoanaerobaculia bacterium
CCTGGACGATCGCCTCTGCCAGGCGCTGCCGGAACGAACGCTTCTGGAGCAGGCTCCGGTCCCTGTCGTTGGCGAGGTTGCAGACCTCCACGAGCATCTTCGCGGGGACGGCGTTGTACCGGAGAACGGCGGGGACGAACCGGCTCCTCTTCCGGATGATCTTCTCCCGGATCGGGCGGTAGGGGTGGATGGCGACCCCGGCCTCCCGGAGGGCGGCCAGGGTCTCGCCGGCCAGGTTCCGGGAGAGGCCCTCGCTCTCTCGTCGCTGGCGCCAGTCGAACCGGACCTCGGGTTGCTGCCGGTACTCCTTCCGGGAGGCGTACACGACACCGCTTCGACGAAAGCTACCGCCGGTGAGCTCGGCGGAGGGGATGTAGATCATGGCCCCCCGGGCGGAGGGGTGGAGGGAGTCGGCGTGGATCGACACGAAGATCACCTTCTGGGGATCGGCCCCCTCCCGGACCGCGCTCCGGTAGACGCTGTTGGCCAGATACCAGCGCAGGTTCACCCCGACCTTCGAGTCCTCGATGGCGTACGGGGGATCGGTGAGAACCCGGTGTCCCCGGGAGTACGGAAGGACGTCCCGCTCCAGGATGCGGAAGCTGTCGCCGTCCCGGAGGGTGGGGACCACCCGGGCCGCCGTCCGCTCCTCGAGGATCTTCCGAACCCGGAGCATGATGTCGTAGACGTAGAGGCTCTCCCACACCCCGGCCGTGGACGCCCCCACGTCCCGTCCGCCGTGGCCGGCGTCGAGGATCACGGTGACGCCCGCCAGATGCAGGCTCCGGACCCGCTGTCCGAACCGGCGGCTGTCCGCGAGCTCCGCCTCGTACTCCCTGCGTCGGGGATGGTCCGGAGGCAGGTACTCGGGGAGCAACCACTCGAAGGGGATCCGGACCTCGTATCCCACCGGGATATCGGTGACGTCCTCGATCCCGCTGACGGCGGCGATCTCCGCCGCCAGGGCGTTCACGTCCTCGGCGTAGACGCGACCGGTGAAGCGCATGACGACGCTCGAGTAGAGGGCCTCCCCGGGCTGCAGACGGTAGACGGCCACCTTCTCCGAGCCCTCGCCACGGTAGGAGAGCAGGTCCGCCCCGGGGGGCGGAGGAGGCGGTAGGAGCTTCCGCAGGGAGGGCCGCAGGAGGGTGGCGGGGACCAGGAGCCTCTGACCCGGGCTGAGATCGTCGTCCACGAGGCGGTTCGCCTGCCGCAGCTCCCGGAAGCTGGAGCCGTCGCCGGTGAACCAGCTCGCGATCTGCCAGAGCTCCGCGCCGTCGGCCAGGGCCTCCTTCGTCACCTCGTGACGCCACCCCCTGGACTCCACCTGGTCCCCGGGAAACAGGGCCCGGAAGATCTTCTGTTGAAGGCCGTCCCGGACGAGCTCGAAGGGGATCCGGTACCGGACCCCGGCCAGGAGGGTCCGGGTGCCGTTCTCCTCCGCGATCCGGGAGGCGGCCTCCTCGTCGCCGCAGAGGCGCCGGGCGAAGGCCAGGAGACCCTCACTCTTCTCCGGGAAGGCCTCCAGGTAAAGCTCCGCCCCGTCGGTACGGACCGCCACGAGCCCCGGGCCGATCTCGACCCTCTCCACGGCCCGGACCGGATCGGAGCCGAGGACGGGGCCGAGGAGGAGAAGCACCACGAGCGAGGCCCCGCCGAACGGCGACCCCGACCTCCAATCCACGACCTTCCATCCCCGCGTCAAACGACACCCCCAAAAAGCTCGAGTAACATTTTAGGGTTTCGGGGCTAAATCTGCAAAAGACTGGGGAAAGGCTGTTTTTCGGAGAGGGGAGGAAAAATCCCGCTGGCGACGAGCCGGGCTGGGGTCCTGGAGGTCTCGAGGGTCAGGTTCTCCCTGGTGATCGAGGATCGCTCCCCATGCTGAGTAGGGCAGGACCCGAAGCGCTCACATCCGAGAGAGTGACGCGCCTCAGAATCCAGCCGCGGGCGAACGACCCGCGGTCCTCGGGTCGCGGTGGCCGTCGGTGTCCCGGACCTCCAGCCTCCGGAACGCCGCACCCACCATCCTCCTGGCGACACCCAGGAATGGTCCGGACCTCGAGAGGGGCCCGCCGTCGGTTCCGGTCAGCGGAAGATCCCGCTCTTCTTGTCCGCCTCGTCACCCATGAGCCGCTGGTTGAGCTCCTTGATCCTCTCCATCAGCTTCTCGATCTTCTGCTGGGCTTCGTCCTTGAGCCGCTTGTAGTCGGCCCGCATCTTCTCCATCTCCTCCCGCTGCTCTCCGAGCTGCTCCCTCAGCTCCTGGATCTGCTGGTCCCGGTCGGAGATCTCGCCCCGGAGGGTCTCGATCGTCTGGTCCTTCTCGCGGAGCTGGAGCTTCTGCTTCTCTTCCTGCTCCTCGTACAGCTTCTTGTACTGCTGGAGCTGGGTGATCTCGGAAAAATCAGCGGTGGAAGGCATCTCTCCCCCTCGGGTTTCGATATTCGGGAACATCTTTCGCAGCTTCAGGGACAGATCGTCGGGCGCCGGAGACTGGCGCATCGCCTCGTCGTAGCTGATGGTGCCGTGCACCAGCAGGGACAACAACGACTGGTTCATCGACTGCATCCGGTAGTAACCGACGGAGGACTCGATCTCGTCGTGCAGCTCCGACGTCTCCCCCTTCTCGATCATCTTCGAGATCTTCGGGGAGGCCCGCATGATCTCCAGGGCGGCGATCCGGCCCGGCTCGTCCTTCCGTTCCACGAGCTGCATGGACACCACCCCCTTCAGGACCTGGCCGAGCTGAGCCCGGACCTGGCTCTGCTGATTGGGCGGGAAGGTGTCCAGGATCCGATCCACGGTCTGGGGAGCGCTGTTGGTGTGCAGGGTGGAGAAGACGAGATGTCCGGTCTCCGCCGCCGTGATCACGGTCCCTACCGTCTCCGGGTCCCGCATCTCCCCCACCATGATGACGTCGGGATCCTGCCGCATGGAGTTCTTCAGGGCCTCGGTGAAGCTGATGGTGTCGGTCCCCACCTCTCGCTGGGAGACGGTCGCCGCCCCGTCGCTGAAGAGGAACTCGATCGGATCCTCGATGGTGATGACGTGTCCGCGCTTCCGGGCCGCGATGTGCTTGATCAGGGCGGCCAGGGTGGTGGATTTTCCGCTCCCCGTGGGACCGGTGACCAGGATCAGGCCCATGGGCAGATCGCAAAACTCCAGAAGCACCTCGGGGAGCTCCAGCTCCTCCAGGTTCATGATGTCGTAGGGAATGAGCCGGAAGGCCGCCGCCAGCGTCCCCCGCTGGATGTAGACGTTGCCCCGGAAGCGGGCCAGACCGTGGACCCCGTACCCCAGGTCCACCGCCATGGTCTCTTCCAACGTCTCCTGCTGCTTCGGCGTGAGGATCTCGTCGATCATCTCCTTGACCTGGGCCGGCTCCAGGGGATCCGATTCCAGGGGCAGGAGCTTCCCGTTGATCCGCATGAGTGGAGGCCGGGTCGGCTTCAAGTGGAGGTCCGACGCCCCGTGCTCGGTCATGGTGCGGAGGAGCTCGTCGATCTGCATGGAGGGGCCAGTGTATCACCGGGCTCCGGGAGGCACCTCCGCCGGCGGTCAGAACTTCCGCATCAGGCCCACGACCACACCCTGGATCCGGACATCGTCGGCCGGCACCCGGAGGGCCTCCATGAACCGGTTGGCCGGTTGCAGCCGAACGGTCTCCCCCTCGGGGTAGAACCGCTTGAGGGTGGCCTCGTCCTCCACCAGGGCCACCACCATCTCACCGCGCTCCGCTTGCTCCCGGCGCCGGACGACGACCAGATCCCCGTCGTGGATGCCCTCCTCGACC
>JAWVZJ010000308.1:0-3793 GCA_033722255.1 Thermoanaerobaculia bacterium
CCGCTTCTTCCGGGTGAAGCGGCGTCCGGTCCGGGTGCCGGTGAAAGAGCATCCCGCGGCTCCCGACGATCCCCGGGAGTGGCTGGAGGGCTTCACCGGCGGGCTCTGCTCCTTCCCTCCCGAGGACGTGGTGGTGGAGGACTACGGTCGGTACCTCCGGGAGAAGGCGGTGTCGATCCTCTCCACCGAACGGAAGCGGAGCGAGCCCTTCTCGGGGTCGATGCTGGACGGGATCGACATCCGGGAGACCCTGCGACACCTGGCCGAGGGCGAGATCTGGGTGCAGGAACATCGCCGGGCTCCGGGGGAGGCGGGCTCGGTCATCGTCATCTTCGATCGAGACCGGGGATCCAGCCCGCGATTCCCCTATCGGATGAGCTGGCTCGGGGAGCACGACCAGGAGTCCGACATGGCCTTCTACTCCACCCATCCCGCCGAGCAGGTGGTGGGACCCGGCATCATGCGGGCCACCTACGGCGGCTTCCTCATGACGATTCCGCCGGGCCGCCTCTTCGACCCCTGGTCCGACCAGGACTACCGTTCCGCCCGGGAGAAGCGGGAGGTTCTGCTCATGGCCGGCATCGACTACAGCGAGGAGAAGATCGTGGTCCACGTCGGTGCCGACGCCCCTCCGGAGCGGATGCGCCGCTACGCCCGGCTCCGGGACCGAAAGCTCGTCCACATCCCCCTGGGGTCGCTGTCTCCCCGGCTGATCAAGAAGATCCGCGTCGTCCACATCCTGGCCGGCCACGACAAGCGAGAGATTGCGGATCAGTACGTCTGGTGAGCCCGGACCTGGCGGTCGGACCCGGAGGGACGGGCCAGAGCCATCGAACGATCGACGTTCCATTGTCATCCTCATGAATGTCCGGAGCGACGCCACGGGCGTTCGCGGCCGTTAAGAACCGGAGAGGGGAAGCGTACTCATGAGTGAACGGGACGAGAGGAGCGCCGAATTGCAACCGATGCCGAGAACCCACACCGAGCCCCAGCCGCCCTCGGCGGCAGCCGGTCCCCTGTTTCGGGAGCACGGTCGTACCGTCTTCCGGGCGGCCTACCGGATCACCGGAGACGTCACGGACGCCGAGGACGTGGTTCAGAGCGTCTTTCTCAAGCTCATCCGCAACGAGCACCTGGAGAGGCTGTCCGACACGCCGGGGCCCTATCTCCGCCGGGCGGCCACGAACGCCGCCCTGGATCTCCTGCGCAGCCGCAAGAGGACGGGGACAGTCCAGTGGTCCGACGAGGCGCCGGATCCCCCGGCGGACGGCGTGGAGGATCCGGCACGGCAGATGGACAGCCGGGAGCTCCGGGAGGTCCTTCGCCGGGGACTCTCCGAGCTGTCTCCCCGGATGGCCGAGATCTTCTCCCTGCGGTATCTCGAGGGACTGAAGAACCCGGAGATCGCCGAAGTCGTGGGCACCAGCACCGGGACCGTGGCCGTCACCCTCCACCGGGCCCGGAATGCTTTGCAGGAACATATCGAGACCGCACTGGGAGGTGCGAGATGACGAACGAACGATACGACGAGCTGCTGGACCGGATGACCGAGGAGATCCGCCGGGACGCGGAGAGCCTGGATCCGGAGATCGAGGAGCGGGCCCTGGCCCGGGTGGATCTCCGGATCCAGGAAGAGCTCGGACAGAGCTGGTCCGGGGTCCTGGGATGCTCCGAGATCCAGGCCCTCCTGCCGGCCCATCGAGCCGGTGAGCTGACCGAGGAACGGCACCTCCTGATCGAGGATCATCTCCGAACCTGCCTGCCCTGTCGACGGGCTCTCCGGGAGCTCGAGGAGGAGCCGGTGCCGGCCGGGTCCGAGATCGACCGCGGCGAGGAAACCTCCCGGCCCTTCCGAGGCCGGCGCTGGATGGCCGCCGCAGCGGCCCTGGCGGTCGCGGCTCTGATTCCCCTCCTGCTCTGGACCGACCTGGACGGGGAGGCCGGAGAGCTGGAGCTGGCGGAGGGGACCCTCTACGTGCTGGAAGGCGAGCGGGTCAGGGAGTCGACGCCCGGTGCTCCGTTGGCCTGGAACACCGAGCTCCGGACGCCCCGGGGCGTGGGAGCGGTCGTGCAGCTTCCCGACGGGACGCGAATCGAGATGCGGGAGCGCTCCCGGCTGGCCCTGGATCGGGGTCGGAGGGGGACGACCCTGAATTTGACCGGTGGGAGCCTCATCGTGGAGGCTGCCGATCAGCGTCCCGGAGATCGCCTCTACGTAGCCACCGACGACTGCCTGGTGTCGGTGGTGGGGACGGTGTTCTCGGTGAACGATGGCACCAAGGGATCCCGGGTCTCGGTCTTCGAGGGAGAGGTCCAGGTGGACCAGCCGGGCCGGGAGGACCTGCTCCGGGCCGGAGACCAGGTCACCACCAGCGCCACCGTGACGGCGGTCTCGCTGGAGGAGGAGGTCGCCTGGAGCCCCCGGAAGGAGCAGTACCTGGCCCTGGTGCAGGAGATCGCGGCCCTGGATCGTGAGCTGGCGGCCCTCCCCCGGCCCCAGGCCCGGTACGGCAGCGCTCTCCTGGAGTCGATGCCTCCGTCCACGGTGATCTACGCTGCCTTCCCCAACCTCACCGAGACCTGGCAGACGGGGCTGGCCCGCTTGACCCAGCGGATCTCCTCCGAGCCGGCCCTCTCTGGCTGGATGGAGGAGGGGGAGCTGGACGAGGTACAGGTGTTCCTGAGCCGGATCCTGGATCTCGGGAGCGATCTCGGAGAGGAGCTCGTGGTCGCCGGATGGCAGGACGGCTCCGACGACGTGGTGGGGCCGGTCCTGGTGGCCGAAGCCCTGGCCCCCCGGGCCCTGGAGGCGACGATCGATCAGGAGCTGGCAGAGACCGGTGAGGAGCTGGAGGTCCAGAGGGTGGAGGATCCCTTCGCCTCAGGCCTGCCCGAGGACGACGTTCTCCTCCTCTGGGTCTCGGATCGCCATCTGGTGGCGGCTCCGGGAGCCCGGGCCCTGGCCGGGATCGCAGCCTCCCTGTCCGGAGGCCAGACCGGATTCGTCGACGGGGACCTCTACCGGCGGATCGCCGATCGGTATCGACAGGGGGTGGAGAGCCTGATCGCGGTGGATCTCGGCTCCCTCATCGCCGCCGACATCGACGCCGAGGAGCGGGTCCGGCTGGACCGACTCGGTGTGGCGGACACCGAGCACCTGATCCTGGAGCAGTGGGGCGAAGGGGAGACGACCCGGCGTCAGGCCGTGGTCTCCTTCCGGGACGACCGGCACGGAATCGCGGCGTGGCTGGCGGAGCCGGCGCCCATGGGCAGCTTCTCCTTCGTGTCCCCCGAGGCCACCAGCGCCTTCGCGGTGGTCTTCCGGCGGCCGGAGCATCTGTTCACCGATCTCCTCTCCTCGTTCACGGCCGAGGAGCGGGCCGAGGTGCAGAAGGCCCTGACGGAGTTCGAGGCCGAGCACGGATGGGACCTGGAGGAGGACCTCTTCCGGCCCCTGGGCGGGGAGCTGGCCTTCGCCGTCGACGGACCTCTGGCGCCGGAGCCGGCCTGGAAGATGGTGGTGGAGGTCTACGACCCGGCCCGCCTCCAGCTCGGTCTCGAGCAGATCGTCGACCGGCTCGCCCTGAAGATGGAGCAGGAGCATGAGGGAGCCCTCGATCTGCAGGCCCTGGAGAGCGGGCTCTGGAAAGTGACCCGGACCCGACCCGAGGGTCGAACGACCGAGGCGGTCTACGGCTATTTCGACGGCTACCTGGTGGCGGCGCCGAGCGCCGCCCTGGTGGACCGGGCCCGGCGCCATCGGGAGTCGCAGGTCAACCTGTTGACCTCGAGC
>JAWVZJ010000309.1:0-3789 GCA_033722255.1 Thermoanaerobaculia bacterium
GAGCGGGCTCGGGCTCCGGCTCGGGCTCCGGGGCCGGCGGCGGAGGAGGCGCCGGCGCAGGCTCGGGCTCCGGCTCCGGCCGGAACCGGGGCGCGTAGGTCAGGCCCCGCAGTCCACCGATCGGGCAGTACTCGTCCAGATCGTCGAACTGGAGGACATCCGTCCGAATCGCGAAGTTGAAGGCCCATTCGGATCCCTCGCCGAAAAACACCCGCCCACCGGTGACGAGATCCACGCTGTCCTCCTCGGCGAAACCGTCCCCCGTCCAGAAGGTCCCGTTGAGCTCGGTGAGCCAGAAGAACCGGTCGTTGACCGGCAGAGCGTGCCCGATCCCGGCCAGGATCTCCTCCTGCTGCTCTCCGACATCCGGGTCGCCCCGGTCGGCGTATCCCAGATTGGCGAAGAAGTTGTTCCGGTTCCAGGCCAGCCCGGCCCCGAAACCGGTGTCGTCGTTGACGACCTCCTCGTCGCCGGTGGGAGCCAGCACGAAGAAGTTCAGGGCGAACCCTCCCTCCTCGTCACCGCTCAGCATCCACTTGGCGCCGAGGCGGAGGTTCCCGGCCCCGTCGGGATCGTCACCGAACGCGCCGTCCAGATCCACGCTCTCGTAGGGGGCCATCACGCTGAGCTCGAACTGATCGGTGAACGCGTACCCGACGCTGGCGCTGGCCCGGTGCCGATCGACGTCGAACTCGGTGTTGCCGACCTCGATCAGACGATCGAAGTTGTTGTAGTAAAGGCTGAACGACCAGCTGCCACCGGGCATGTTCTGACCGCTGAAGAGTCCGAACAGGCCGGTTTCTCCCGTGTGGGTCGGCGCGATCGGGCTCTCGGCACTCAGGGGAGCCACAGTCAACAACAGGGCCAAGCCCGCTGCCTTCCAACTCGTTCCCTGCATCTCACTCCCTCCAGTTGGTGAATCTTCCGACTCGCTCATCTTAGTCCGAACGAGCCTCGAAGTCGAGATCACGGTTCGCACTGCCGAGCACCCCTTTCGACAAAGCAAAAAGCGGGCCAATTGGGCGTGGGGGACTCGTCCGGGGGGTCTTCCACACGGTTGTGGAAAACGTTGTGGAAAAGGGGGCATAAACCAGGCGGAACTTATCGTTTTCAGGAATCCAGGACCCCTTATTGCGATGAGTATTGGGGCTGCTAACTCCTTGAGCTCAATAGAGATCCTTGATACCAGGGGGCCTTCGATCGGACGGTGGAACCCTACCGGAACCCATTTTCCACAGATGGAGGCAATTCTCCGGTCCAAAATTGGCTGAAACCCCCGTCAACGTTGGGCTCTTCCGCGATCAGGCTCGATCGTGGTAGAGGATGTCGAAGATCAGCCAGAGGCCTCCCACCGCCGCCGCGAGGAAGAAGATCATGGCCACCCCGGGATATCCGAAGAGGGTGAACTCGGTTTGCACCCGCATCATGAGGGCGGCACCGACGATGAAGGCGGCGATCACCAGTCCCGCGGTGATTCGGTTGGCCACCTTCTGGAGCCCGACGACCAGATGACTGAAATCTACCCCGGTCAGGTTGAGGCGGAGCTCGTTGTCGGCGACCAGCTCCAGGATCCGATTCACTCGGCTCGGGAGCCGCTCGAAGAACTCCACGGTCTCGAGAATCCCCCCCAGCACGCCTCCCGGGGAGACGGTGCTCCACATCCTCCGGCGCATCAGCTCCGAGGCGTGACGCCGGATCGCCGCATTGGGATCGAACTCCGGGTCCAGGATCCTGCCGACCTGATCGAGGCTGAGGAGGGCCTTCCCCAGGAGACTGATCTCACCCGGGAGTCGGACACCGTTCCGGGCCGCCACCCGTCCCAGTCCCAGCACCACCTTCCCCACCTCGATCGACTCCAGCTTCCGCTCCTGGTACTCCGCCACCAGCTCGGCGATCTCCCGGCGGAACCGGCCCCGATCGACCTCCGCCTCCGACGGGCTGAGCCGGAGCGCCATCTCCGCCGCCTCTTCCCCCTTCCCCGAGCTCACGGCCACCAACAGCTTCAGGAGCTGCTCCTGGAGCTCGGGGCTGACGTGGCCCACCATCCCGAGATCGATAAGGGCGATCCGGTGGTCCCGGGTGAGGAAGACGTTCCCCGGATGGGGATCGGCGTGGAAGAATCCGTCCACGAGGATCTGCCGAAGATAGGCCCGGAAGAGCTCGTCGGCGAGCTCCTGGCCCGGAATCTCCAGCCGGACCAGGGGGGAGAGCTTGTCGATCTTCGTTCCCCGGACCAGCTCCATCGTCAGGACCCGGCTCGTGGTGTAATCCTCGATCGGAGTGGGAACCACCAGGCGCTCGAACTCCTCGAGATTGCTCTCCAGCCGGCGCAGATGATTGGCCTCCCGGAGATAGTCGAGCTCCCGGTTGAGCGTCCGGCGAAGCTCCCGGGCGAGCCCCTCGAGATCGTAGGTCCGGCCCACCTCGGTGTGGCCGGACAGGACCCCTACGATCTGGTCGAAGATCTCGAGATCGCGATCGATCTCCCGGCGGATGCCGGGTCTCTGAACCTTCACCGCCACGCTGGTGCCGTCCCGCAACGACGCCCGGTGGACCTGGGCCAGGGAAGCCGCGGCCATCGGAGTCCGTTCGAACTCCCCGAAAGCCCGGGAGATCCGGACTCCGAGCTCCCGGGCCACGATCTTCTCCACCTCCGCGTACGGAAAGGGCTCGACACGATCTTGGAGTCGGCTCAGGGCCTCCAGGTAGGGCTCCGGCAGGAGATCCGCCCGGGACGAGAGGAGCTGACCCAGCTTGACGAAGGTCGGTCCCATGCGCTCCAGATCCCGGGCCAGGTCCTCGGCCCGGCTCCGGAGGCTCGCCTCCTCCGTCAGCTCTCCGTCCAGGAGGTCCCCGAGGCCGGCCTTCCGGACCAGGTCCGAGCTTCCGTACCGCAGGAGCAGGCTGGCGATCTCCCGGTAGCGCTTGAGATGTTCTCCGCGGACGGGCAGCTTGAGCATGAGGAAGAGTCTACCTCCATCCCTCCGGTTTCGACGGTCCTCCGCGTCCGAGAGATCGACCGGAGACCGAGGGCCGGAGGCGACCCCCTTTCAGAGTCGGTGCACGGTATATTCCGGAGTCCGTGATGGGAGCACCCTCGGCAAGGAGACGACGGATCCTCCTGGTTCTCGTGGTCGGCGTCGGACTCGGCCTGCGTCTGGCCCACTGGATCTGGGTCCGACAGGAGCCTTTCGTCGCCCTTCCGGTCATGGACAGCCTCGTCTATCTCGAGCGGGCCCGGGAGATCGTCGCCGGCGACTGGCTGGGCCAGGGGAGCTCTTTCCTCTCCCCCTTCTACCCCTACCTGGTGGCTCTCCTACTCCCCCTGTCTGGAGGCAGCCTGGATGCCGTCTTCCTGGTCCAGATCGGGGCGGCCGGTGTCGGACTCTGGGCCCTCTTCCGAACCGGCGAGATCCTGGAGGGACCGGCCGTCGGCTTCGCGGGGGCGGGGCTGGCCGCCCTCTGCGGCCCCCTGGTCTTCCACGACGTCCTCCTACTGAAGGAGTCCCTGGCCGCCAGCCTCACCGCGGTCCTCCTCTACGCGCTGACCCGGGAGGAGCTCGACCGCCGATGGTGGCCGTGGCTCGGAACCGGTGTGGTCTGGGGGCTGGTAGGTCTCCTCCGGGAAAACGCCGTTCTCCTCCTGCCGATCCTGGCCCTCCTGATCTGGATCCGCCGGAAAAGCTGGCGGGGCCTCGGCGCCGCCCTGGGAGGACTCCTCCTGGGCTTCTCCCTGGTGATCGCTCCCTTCGTCCTCCGGAGCCTGGCCCTCACCGGCTCCCCCCTGCC
>JAWVZJ010000310.1:0-3782 GCA_033722255.1 Thermoanaerobaculia bacterium
CCCCCCCCCCCCCCCCCGCGCGGCCCCCCCCCGGACCCCCTGGGCAGTGGTCCCCCCTGGGGGGGGCCCGGCCGGCCCCCCCGGCCCCCCCCCCCCACGACAGGGGGGAGGAGCAGCCGAGTCTCCGGGCCCCGGCCCCGACCAGGAGCACCAGGACCGCTCCCAGCAGCAGGTGGGCTCCCTTGAATCCGGCCGCCTCCGGAACTCCGCCCAGGAGGAGGGCGACCCAGGCCACGGGGGCTCCCAGGGGATAGTGGCCGGCCCAGTCCCGGTAGAGCTCCGAGGCCAGGAACTCCGGGAGCGCGCCCCCGGAGGCGACGAGCTGCCGGGCCTTGAGTCCCCAGATCGCGAAATGGTCCCAGCTCCAGAGCGGCATCCGGGCCACCTTCCAGACCACCAGGAGCCCCAGGATTCCGGTCACCACGATCGCGGTCGTGGTGAGCAGATGACCGGCGCGGCGGCGATTGTCGATTTTGGGAGAGATCGGACCCGAGAGGAGGAAGCGGCCCGCAAGAACCCCGATGACGGTACCGGCGACCACGACGCCGGCAGAGAGCGCGACTCCGGACAGTCGGAGGATCACCAGGACCGGAACGGCCAGGGTGAGACCCCGGAGCAGGGCCGTGCCCCACTCCCAGGGCGACGCGAAAGGGAATGGTCGTTGCCGCCGTCCCCGGGCCCAGAAGCCCGCCAGGACCATCAGAATCGTTCCCCCGGTCAGGAGCCCGAGCTGGGAGACCAGCTCCGATCTCCCGGTAGGGGCCGCTTCGTCGCGGAGGGAGACGACTCTGCTCCCGGGCTCCGCTGCCCTGTATCCCTCCACCGTCACCCGGTTTGCGGGGAGGAAATAACGGGTCATGACCGTGAGCCAGGGCGCGGCTGGAGCGTCCGGGGGCCTTTCGAGATGGACTCGGTCCCCCCGGGGGATCTCCTCCCCCACAGGCCGGAGCGAGGCCTGGAGCGCCGGATCCCGGAAGGCCCATTCGAGCCACCGTCGCTCACCGACCGCCCGGGCGATCTCGGCTACCGAGGCTCCCCTGGCCAGGAGGAGGGAGCGTTCCACGGCGACGATCCCCAGGACGACCAGGAGGACCGCGGAGAAGATCCTTGCGACTCGGGCCATGGAGGAGTCTGATTCTATCGCCGCTTCGAGACTGCTCCCAGAACGACCGGAGAGACCGTTCTCAAAATGGGCCCAAACCCGAGCGAAGACTCCACCGCAGGAGGTCCGCAGGGCTCTGGACCGGTACAGGGCCATCGAACAGCCGCTCGTATCTCGCTCTCCCCGAGGGTGCGCCGAGCGACACGCGCATGCGGGTGTTCGTACGGAAGGGGGTGGACCGGTGCCGCACGGCCCCGGACTGTGGGGGGCCGGGATCAACCGCCGTCGACCTCTTCCCTTTCCGCGGACGGCTCGAACCGGTAGCCCCGCCGGGACTTCACCCGGACCCCGCCTCGGGTGGTATCCACGTCGATCGTCCGGTAGCCGCTCTCGCCGATCGGCTGCTCGACCCGGAAGCTGATCAGGTAGTACCCGGTGCTGTGGTCGGAGATCCTCCGGAGGGGAGTCAGATACCGGTTGAAGGTCTTGAAGAGCTCCCCTCCCGTGTCGTCGGCGAGCTGGCTCAGGAAGCTCGTCTGTCGGCTGTCGACGTTCCCCTTCCCCACCAGGTCGATGGGGTAGACCGCCACGTTGTTCGCGTTCAGCGCCTCCTCCATGGGCGGGTAGTACCGGGAGTCGGGGCTGGCGAAGGCGGAGTCCACGGAGCCGAATCCCAGGGTGAAGAGGATCAGGTTCTTCCGTCCCACGATGGAGCCGGTCGCCTCGGCCACCAGGGTGACCGCTTCGTAGACTCTGGGGGCCGCATCCTCCAGCCGGAAGGAGTCGGGAAGCCCTCGAAGAAGGGAGGGCCCCTTCGACCCCTCGGCCCGCCGCCGAGCCGACGGGCGCATGACCCGGGAGGGGGCGTTCGTCACGGCCTCCTCGATGGCGGCCAGGATCGTGCCCCGGTGCTGGGTGAAGTCGGCGTGGACGGTGAGCTCCAGGTCGTACCGGACCACGGCGATCCAGTCCGAGGGTGCCATCTCGTCCCGGACCCACCGATGGGCCTCCCGGGCCGCGTCGAGCTGATTCCGCATCAGGTCGCCGGGATCCGTCGCCGCTCCCTTCTGGTCGTGGAAGAAGAAGATGAAGTAGCGGCTGGCGGGGACGGTGGGAGACTCCCCTCCCGGGAACGGCTGGTCTTCTTCCCGATCCGTGGTGTCGAGGTCCGAGTACCGGGTGGTGTAGAAGGTCACGTCGGTGATCTCCACCGGTTCCCCCTCCACCTCGATCTCGAAGTCCTCCGCCGTCAGGCCTCGGACCACGTCTCCTCGTCGGTCTGTCGCCAGCACGTCCACCAGGACCTCGACCACCTCCACCTCCTCTTCGAAGGCACCCCGGGGCTCGTCGGGCGGAGGCCCCTCCTCGTCGGGAGGACTTTGGCCCCCGAGGGAGGGGAGCAGGAGGAGCAGGGTCGCGAGGGCGAGGAGCGGTGATCTCGTCTTCATTCGGGGCTCGGTCGTTCGGTGGTGGATCGGGCGTGGGCTGGGTCCAGTGTACGGTACCGAACGAGCGATCGGATCGGAGTCGGTTTGGCCGTCTCCTCTCCCCGAGAGGGGCCCCGCAGGGAATCTCCGGGACCGACGCGCTATCCTTGGCCACGTCATGCCGATCGCCGCCCGCTAGTTCCTCGAGTCGTCCAAGAGATTCAAAACCTTCCTCTCGGAGAACGACGAGCTGTCCCCGGAGCTCCTGGAGGCGTGGGAGAAGGTCCAGGAGGGCTTCCGGCACGCCTACACGTCGGAGGAGTTCAAGGAGGCGCTGGCCGAGAACGAGAGGATCCCGGACGACCTCGAAGAGCGGATGACCTCGGCCATGGTTCTCCTGCACAAGGAGGCGGATCGGGTCGCCCGGAGGACCCGGGAGGACTGACGTCGATAGACCGCGAGCTCCCGACCGGGGGACTCGCCGGGTTCGACACCGAGGGCGTTCCGATGGAGCGATGACGCGGGCCGATATCTCATGAACGATCCAGGTCAGAAAGGAGATCCCATGTCCCTGATCCTCAACATCCTCTGGTTCATCCTCGGAGGCTTCGTCGCCGTCCTCGGATATTTCCTGGGCGGCCTGGTCCTCTGCATCACGATCGTGGGGATCCCCTTCGGCATGCAGTCGTTCCGGCTGGGGATGGCCACCATGGCGCCCTTCGGCAAGGAGGTGGTGGAGTCCCGGAGTGGGGCCGGAACCCTGAAGCTGGTCTTCGACGTCCTCTGGATCCTGCTCTTCGGGTGGGAGATCGCGGTAGCCCACCTGGTTCTGGGCATCGTCTTGTGCATCACCCTGATCGGCATCCCCTTCGGAATCCAGCACTTCAAGCTGATCCCCGTGTCCCTGTTCCCCTTCGCCCGGGAGCTCCGGGCCGAGCGCTGACGACTCCGCTCCAGGGACGGCGGGAGCTCGGACGGCGAGCTCCGAGGGCCCTCGACCTCTCAGGCCTCGTCTCACCCGTGGAATCGTCGTGAGGGCGTAGATCGCACGAATCGGGGCCCCCCGCGGCCTGAGAGCCGCAGGCCGCGATGGCGTCCCGGGCCGAGTCCTGCGCCCGGCGGCAGACCCCCGGGACCGGCTTCGGCGGGAACGGTGGTCAGCGGGTCTCCTCCTGGCCGATCTCCGGGTCAGGGAGTCTCCGACGCCTCCTCGACGGCCGGAGATGGCTCTCCGGGACTCCCTCCCGCCGTCC
>JAWVZJ010000311.1:0-3777 GCA_033722255.1 Thermoanaerobaculia bacterium
AGCGACCGCCCAGGGTCCGGTGGTCGAACGGGTTGACGACGCCGATTCGCCCGTTGAAACCCGGGGGCAGAACGTCCGGGAGCCGGAGCTCCACCGGGGAGAAGATCTCCCGTAGTCCCCGGACGCTGGCTTCGGGCTGACGGAAGGGGCCGACGACGCCGTCCGGGGCCCGATTTCCGGCGGTGTCGATGGAGCCTCCCCGGTCGGTCCGGACGACCCCCTCGTCCAGGAAGGCCCAGAGGAAGAGACCGCCCCCACGGGGCGAGTCGCGGATCGCGGTCCAGAAGCGCTCGAGCCCTGCCGCGCCGCCTCCGTCGTAGAGACTGTGGAGGATCTCGGTGGGGAGTACGATCTCCGAAGGCCTCTTCGACGCCAACCCCCACCGGGAGGGACCACTCGCGCCGAGGCGGTTCCGGAGCTCCTCCCAGTCCGGATAGTGCTCGGTGTCGAAGCCGGAGAAGGTGGCGTCCGGATGGAGCACCGGACGCTTCTGGGGATCGAACCGAGAGAACTCCCGGTCCAGGCGCCGGTTCCATCCCCCCTCGTTCCCGTTGGCCCAGAGGACCACCGAGGGATGGTTCCGGTCCCGCTCCACCATGGATCGGACCAGGGGCCGTCCGGCGGCGGTGTCGTAGGCGTCGTGCCAGCCGGCCAGCTCGTCCAGGACGTAGATGCCCGCCTCGTCGCAGGCGTCCAAGAAGTGCTCGTCCGGGGGATAGTGGGAGGTCCGGACCGCGTTCACGTTCATCCGTCGCAGAAGCCGAACGTCCTCCCGGCTGATGTCCGGGTTGGTCGTTCGACCCGAGCTGGGCCAGAAGCTGTGCCGGTTCACGCCCTTCAACCGGACCTTGCGACCGTTGATCAGGAGGCCCCGGGAGGGGGCGATCTCGACGGTCCGGAATCCGAAGCGCTCTGTGATCTCGTGGAGCGGTCGGTTGCCGGCGAGAAGGCGCAGACGGATCCGGTAGAGCTGCGGGTGCTCCGCCGACCAGGGCTCGACCCCGGGAATCCGGCCGACCAGCTCGACCCTTCCGGCGCTGGCGGGGATCAGGGTCCCGAAGGAACCTCCCACGGTTTTCCCCTCCAGGGTCTCGATCCGACCGACGAGCCGGTCCCCGGTCCGGATTCCCGAGAGCGCCACCGTCGCCCGGAGATGGCCGTCGGCCCGGGGATCCAGCCCCACGGCGGCGATCGACTCCCGGGGCCGGGATTCCAGCCACACGGGCCGGAAAATTCCGCCGAAGATCCAGTAGTCCGCCCGCCGCTCGGCCCGGTTCACGGAGCCGTCGGCCGACTCTTCGTGGACCAGGACCCGGAGACGGTTCGGGCCCGGGAATCGAAGGACCTCGCTCACTTCGAAACGAAAGGGGTAGAACGCGCCCCGATGGTGACCCAGGATCTCGCCGTTGAGTCGGACCTCGGCGTCGGTCATGACTCCCCCGAAGACCAGCCAGCTCCGGCGGTTCCGCCAGCGGGCCGGAACCTCGAATTCGAGCCTGTACTCCCCGACGTCTCCCGGGGGATTCTCCTCCGTCCCGTAGGCGTAGCTGCCGAAGCCCTGGAGCTCCCAGCTCGACGGGACCGGGATCGTGGTCCAGGATCCGCAGCCCCGACCGGTTCGGCACCGAAAGTCCCAGGGAACGGCATCGTCGTTGCTCCGGCCGGACAGATCGATCCGTTCCGTCGTCGCCCCCGGATCCGGACTCGCCGCTACCGGGGGCGGATAGAGGCCCAGCACCAGGAGAGCTCCGAGGGATACGAGCCTGAGCATGGGCCGATGTGTACCGAACTCGGCGCCGATCGTCAATCGATGGAACAATGATCGATGGAACAATGGCCGGGAGGAGGGAGAGCATGAAGACCAGAACCGTTCGTTTTCCGGGAGCCCGGGGGAACCGGCTCACGGCGAGGATCGAG
Organism: Thermoanaerobaculia bacterium; assembly: GCA_033722255.1. Lineage (GTDB taxonomy): Bacteria > Acidobacteriota > Thermoanaerobaculia > Multivoradales > JAIOJS01 > JAWVZJ01. The sequence continues at coordinate 1,918 of JAWVZJ010000311.1, forward strand.
AGGCCTCCGGGCGAGCCCCGGGCCTGGACCGTCCTGGCCCACTGTTTCACCTGCTCGAAGGACTTGAAGGCCCTGGGTCGGATCAGCGAGGCCTTGGCCGAGGAGGGGATCGGGGTCCTGCGTTTCGATTTCACCGGGTTGGGGGAGAGCGAGGGCGACTTCGCCGATACCGATTTCTCGTCCAACCTCGACGATCTGGTGGCCGCCGCCGACTATCTCCGGAACGAGCACGACGCCCCGGACCTTCTCGTCGGGCACAGCCTGGGCGGGGCCGCGGTGCTGGCCGCCACCCGGCGGATTCCGGAGGTCCGGGCCGTGGCCACCATCGGAGCCCCCAGCGACCCGGCCCACGTGTTGAAGCACCTGGAGGAGCACCGGGAGGAGATCGAGGAGGAGGGCGAGGCGGAGGTGGAGCTCGCCGGTCGCCGATTCACGATCCGACGACAGCTCCTGGAAGATCTCGAGGCCCAGACCCTCAGGGAGTGCATCGCCGATCTCGGCGTGCCCCTGCTGGTCTTCCACTCCCCGATCGACGAGATCGTGGGCGTGGACCACGCCCGTCGGATCTTCGAGGCGGCGAAGCACCCGAAGAGCTTCGTCTCCCTGGACGACGCGGATCATCTGTTGCTCGAGGAGCCCGAGGACGCCCGCTACGTGGGACGGGTCCTGGCCGCCTGGGTCGGCCGGTACCTCCTGGAGGGTCCGGAGGAGGACCGGCCTCCGGAGGGGGAGGTGTGGGCGGAGATCGGAGAGGAGGGATATACCACGACGGTTCGCTCCGGCCACCACGTCCTGCTGGCCGACGAGCCCCGCGAGGTCGGAGGTGACGACCTGGGCCCGAGTCCCTACGACTATCTCCTGGCCGCCCTGGGCTCCTGCACGACCATGACCCTCCGCATGTACGCCGATCGGAAGGAGTGGCCCCTGGAGGGAGTCCGGGTCCGGCTCACCCATTCCCGGATCCACGCCGAGGATTGTGAGGAGTGCGAGACCGAAGAGGGAAAGATCTCCCGGATCGAGCGGGTCGTACGGGTCGACGGACCCTCGGACCCGGAGCGGCGAGAGCGCCTTCTCGAGATCGCCAATCGGTGTCCGGTCCATCGAACGCTAGAGAAGGAGATCCACGTGGTCAGCTCTCTGGACGAGGAGCTGACCGAGTCTTCGAACGACCGGGAGGGGTGATCATGGGTATGGTGACCGCCATCGTCTTGCTGAATGTGGAGCGCGACCGGATCAACGAGGTGGCGGAAGCGCTGGTGGAGCTGGACCAGGTCTCAGAGGTCTACTCCGTGGCTGGCCAGTACGACCTCGTCGTGCTGGCCCGGGCCGGGAGCAACGAGGACCTCGCCTCCCTGGTCACCGACCGGATGCTGCAGCTGGAGGGGATCCACCGGTCCGAGACCCTGATCGCCTTCAAGGTCTATTCCCGCCACGATCTGGAGAGGATGTTCTCGGTGGGCTTCGAGAAGGCCTGAGGGCGGAGGAAGGACCCCCCGGAGAAGGAGGCGAGGCCGGGCCGACCGGGAAGTCCGTCTCGTCCCCCTTCCCGGGATCGACCGGATCACTCGGAGGAGAGATCCGGCTCGAGGCCTCCGGGTCCCCGGGCTCCTATCGGCCAGGACGCGGTTTGCCCCCGGGCGTCCCCGCCGCCACGATAGAGTCGAAGCATGAGCGTCAGTACCTCCTCCGAGCCCCGCATCCTGCCCCGTTCGGAGCACTCCGTGTCCCGGGACGACATCGCGCACAACGCGTTGAAGGTCCTGAACCGGCTCGACGACAAGGGTTACAAGGGCTATCTCGTCGGGGGGAGCGTCCGGGACCTGATGCTCGGGATCCCGGCCAAGGACTTCGACGTGGGGA
>JAWVZJ010000312.1:0-3776 GCA_033722255.1 Thermoanaerobaculia bacterium
CTCCGGGGGTCCGACGAGGTGATGGCGACCCTGCACTAGGCTCTGGGGGTGGAGGAGGACGATGTCACCCCCGACGGCCGCTGCTCCTTCACCCACTTCGAGTGCCTGGGCGCCTGCGAGCAGGCGCCGATGATGATGGTCGACGACGTCTACCACGGGAACCTGGATCCGGAGAGGGTCACCGAGATCCTGGAGGAGCTGGAATGAGCGACGACGAAAAGGTCCTCCTCCGGAACGCCGGACATCCGGAGGTCCGGAGCGTGGAGGGCTACCGACGCCGGGGCGGCTATCGAGCCCTGGAGAAGGCGCTGGAGATGGAGCCCGAGGCGATCATCGAGGAGGTCAAGGAGTCCGGGCTCCGGGGACGGGGCGGCGCCGGCTTCCCCTGCGGTATGAAGTGGGGATTCGTCCCCCAGGACACGGATCAGCAGAAGTACGTCACGGTCAACGCCGACGAGTCCGAGCCCGGGACCTTCAAGGACCGGATCCTGATGGAAGAGGATCCCCACCAGCTCATCGAGGGGTCCGCGATCTGCTGCCTGGCCGTAGGCGCCACCGTGGCCTACGTCTACATCCGGGGCGAGTACGTGGAGCCGGCGGAGATCCTGGAGGAGGCGATCGAGGACGCGTACCGGGAGGGGATCCTCGGGGACGACGTCCTGGGCTCCGGGGCCACCGTCGAGATGTACGTCCACCGGGGAGCCGGGGCCTACATCTGCGGCGAGGAGACGGGGATGCTGGAGAGCCTGGAGGGCAAGCGGGGCCAGCCCCGGGTCAAGCCCCCCTTCCCCGCCGTCGTCGGCGCCTTCGACCAGCCCACGGTGATCAACAACGTCGAAACCCTCTGTTGCGTCCCCCACATCGTCGACCGGGGCGCCGAATGGTTCCAGGGGATCGGGACCGACGAGCGGAACACCGGTCCCAAGCTCTACGCCGTCTCCGGCCACGTAGAACGCCCGGGCTGCTACGAGTTTCCCATCGGCGTTCCGTTCCAGACCCTCCTGGATGCCGCCGGAGGGATCTGGAAGGGCCGGGAGCTGAAGGCCTTCGTGCCGGGTGGAGCCTCCGCTCCGGTGTTGACGGCGGAGCACCGAGAGATCCCCATGGACTTCGATCACCTGGCCGAGGCGGGCAGCATGCTCGGCTCGGCGGCGGTGATGGTGATGGACGACCAGACCTCCATGCTCAGGGTGGCGGGCCGGGTGGCCCACTTCTTCAACCACGAGTCCTGCGGCCAGTGCACCCCCTGCCGGGAGGGGACGAACTGGATGGAGCTGATCCTCCACAAGCTGGCCGAGGGAGAGGGAAGCGAGAAGGACCTCGATCTCCTGGCGAACATCTGTGATCGGATCCAGGGCAACTCCCTGTGCGCCCTCGGGGACGCGGCGGCCATGCCGATCCGCTCCTTCGTCCAGACATTCGGCGACGAGCTCCTCGCCGAGGCGGAGAGTCGGCTCTCCACCTCCGGGGACCCCGTCGCCCAAGGAGCCTGAGCCAACAAGATGCCCAAGGTCACCATCGACGACCGCACGGTCGAAGTCGAAGCCGGCACCAACCTCGTCGACGCCGCCCTGGAGGTCGGAGTCCAGATCCCGCACTACTGCTACCACCCCCGGCTGTCCGTCGTGGGCCAGTGCCGTATGTGCCTGGTCGAAGTGGAGGGAATGGGGAAGCTCCAGGCCGGATGCTCCACCCAGGTGGTCAAGGACGGGATGGTGGTCCGGACCGACACCGAGGAGGTCCAGGAGGCCCAGCGGGCCATGATGGAGTTCCTCCTCATCAACCACCCCCTGGACTGTCCGATCTGCGACCAGGCCGGAGAGTGCGGCCTCCAGGACTACGCCTTCAAGCACGGAGTGGCCTTCTCCCGCTTCAACTACGAGGAGAAGCGGACCTACACCGGGAAGGAGCGGATTCCCCTGGGGCCGAACATCCTCCTGAACATGAATCGGTGCATCCAGTGCACCCGCTGCGTCCGGTTCACCCAGGAGGTCTCCAAGACCGGGGAGCTGGGCTTCCTCCAGCGCGGAGCCCGAGCCGAAATCGGAGTCTTTCCGGGGAAGCAGCTCGACAGCGACCTGGCCACCAACGTCGTGGACATCTGCCCGGTGGGCGCCCTGACCTCGACGAAGTTCCGCTTCGCCGAGAGGGTCTGGAATCTGGAGAAGGAGCCCTCCCTGTGCACCGGCTGCGACGTCGGATGCAACGTGACCCTGGAACATCGGAGGGGGATCATCAAGCGGTACAAGCCCCGCCACAACCCCGAGGTCAACGACTACTGGATGTGCGACTACGGTCGCGGGACCTTCGAGAAGTACACCGAGAACCCGAGGCTCCTCTCCCCCCGGCTCCGAAAGCAGGGCGAGCTGACCCCGGTAATCTGGAAGGAGGCGGTGGAGGCCCTGACCCAGAGACTCCGGTCCCGGACCTCGGAGGGAGCGGTGGTCCTCCTGGGTTCCGGCAATCTGACCACCGAGGAAGCCTTCCTCTTCGGGAAGCTCGGCGACGCCGTGGGAACCCCGCACCGCTCCGTGTACACCGAGGCCAGCGAGCCCTACCACATCCCGAATCCCCAGGGGGGCATCACCGCCAAGGAGGCCTCGCCGAACCGAAGGGGGGCGGAGATGGCGGGGCTCGAGGCAGGGCGGGGGCAGACCATCGACGCCGGCCGCCTCTTCCGAGAAGGGGCCGACGGGGTGTCGATCCTGATCGTCACCGACAGCGGCTACGGGCCCGGGGCCTGGGACGACGAGACCGTCGAGCGGCTGCGCCGGGCGGAATATCTGGTGGTCTTCGGCTGGGCCGACAGCCCCCTGGCCCGGGCCGCGGACCTGGCCCTGCCGGTGAACACCCACGCCGAGAAGGACGGGACCTTCGTGAACGTCCAGTGGAGACTCCAACGCTTCCGTCGCGCCTTCCCGTCCCCGGGAGAGGCACGGCCGGCGGTGGAGGTCCTGGCGGAGATCCTGAGCCACTTCGACGAGGGCTGGAAGAGCCTGGACGTCGAGACTGTGTTCCAGAGGATGGCGGAGGAGATCGACGATCTCCGAGACCTGGCATTCGATCGGCTGCCCCCCACCGGGGCGGTCCTGAGGGAGGAGCAACCCGCTCCGGCCCCGGCTTGAGACCCGGGAGAGGAGCGGAGACGAGGGAGACTCCGGAGAGGGACCGGACGAGGAGGGAACGAGCTTGAACACCGCACTAGTGGCCCTGGCCCAGTACCTGGCCGTGCTCGCCGTGGTCCTGGGCGTCGTGACCCCGGTCATGGCCTGGGTGGAGCGCCGGGGGATGGCCATGATCCAGGACCGAAGAGGACCGAACCGGGTCGGCCCCCTCGGACTCCTCCAGTCCCTGGTGGACGGACTGAAGTTCTTCTTCAAGGAGGACATCGTCCCCGCCGCCGCCGATCGCACCATGTATCTGCTGGCCCCGATCCTCGCCCTCGTTCCGGCCCTGACCACCTTCGTCGTGATCCCCTTCGCTCCCCCCCTGGAGCTCGACGGTCAGCTGATCGAGATGGTCGTCGTTCCCGGCGAGGCGGGTGTGCTGGTCTTCCTGGCCATGGCGAGCCTGGGGGTCTACGCCCTGGTCACGGCGGGATACGGCTCGAACAACAAATACTCGCTGATGGGCTCGGTCCGGGCCTCGGCCCAGCTCATCAGCTACGAGCTCGCCCTCGGTCTGTCCGTCCTGGCCGTTCTCTTGCCGGTCGGCTCCTTCGAGCTCTCGAAGGTGATCGCCTACCAGCAGGAGCACGCCTGGAACATCCTGATGCA
>JAWVZJ010000313.1:0-3760 GCA_033722255.1 Thermoanaerobaculia bacterium
CCCGGATCTCGGACCCGAAGGGCCGGGCCAAAGCCACCGAACGGTCAACTGCCCATTTTCATCCCCATGAGTGCCCGAAGCAACGCGACGGGCATGCGGGGCTGCTAGCTCCTCCACACCACCATCAGGGTGACGTCGTCCGGGGGAGAGCCTTCGCCGGCCCACCGGCGTCCCGCCTCGACCAGCTCCGACAGGAGGCTCCTGGGATCCTCGGCCGCGGATCGAGACAGAGTCTCCCGGATCCTCTCGTAGCCGAAGGGCTCCCCGGCGGCATCGGAGAGCTCGGCCAGACCGTCGCTCATGAGGAGAATCGCTTCTCCGGACGTGAGCTCGATCCGGAGCTCCCGGTAGGGGTAGGGGAGGCCTCCCAGGGGCATGCCCGGAAGGTTGATCTCCTCCACGGTTCCGTCGGTCCTCCGGACCAGGGCCGGGGGCATGCCGCCGGAGGCAATCCGAACCTCGTCCCCTGCAAAGCGAGCCAGGGAGAAGGCCATCCGCATCCGTGCCAGGCCCATGCTCCGGACCGTTTCGCTGGCTCGGGTCAGGAATCCAGCCAGGTCGTCCACGACCGGAAAGGCCGCGAAAAGGCCTTTGACTACGGTCACCATGGTCCCGGCCCGTGCTCCATGGCCGGTGGCGTCACCCATGGCCACGACCAAGGCGTCGTCGGTGCGTCGGAAGTCGTAGTAGTCTCCGCCCACCTCGGTGGCCGTCTCGGTGTGGACTCCCAGGTCGAACCCGGGGGGGTCGGGAAGGCTGTCGGGGAGCAGGGAAAGCTGGAACCGTCGGGCCTCTTCGAGCTCCTCCTTCTTGCGTTGGTATTCGAGCTCGAGGCGCTGCTCCCTGAGCTCTTGCTCCCGGCGCCGACGTTCCTCTCGGAGGAGCCGCTCCCGTTGCTGGCTCAGCTCCTCGGCCATGTGATTGAAGGATTCCGCGAGCTTCCCCACCTCCCGGGGAGAGGAGATGGGGACCCGGGCCGTCAGATCCCCCTTGGCGATCCGGTCCGCACCCCGGGTCACGGTCTCCAGGCGAGAGGTGAGCCGGCGGGAGAGGGGCAGGATCGCCAGCATGGCCAGCAGGGTCACCGAGAGGCCCCAGCCCAGGTTCCGGGCGGCCGCCCGCTGCATCTCCTCGATCGAGCCCCGGATCGGCCGGGCGATACCGAAGATCAGGCCCGTCTCCGGATCTTTCGAGGTGACCACCATCCAGTCGCCGACCTGCTCCGCTTCCGCCAGCTCCCCCTCCTTCTCCGCCAGCCTCCGACGGATCTCGGTCTCCTTCTCCGGTCCGGTGGCGTAGACCTCTCCGTCGGGATCGACGGCGAAGGCGATCTCTTCCTCTCCTCCGGTCGTCTCTTCCAGGACCCTGGCCAGGATCTCCTCTCCGCTGAGGAGGGCCCGGAAGGAGCCCACGACCTCACCGTCCTCGAGGACCGGGAGCTCCAGATCCTCTCCCAGCCAGTCGAGCGACGCCCCACGGAGGGCCGGTTCCCCCTCGTCGTCCGGAGCGACCCTCGGGAGCTTCGGGGTCTCCCGTCGATCCTCCACCGCGGCTCGGGACTCCCGACCAGTATCGCCGTTTTCGGAAGCCGGGGGCGGATCCTCTTCGAGCTGGCGCTCGAGGTCCTCGAGCCTCCCTTCGAGCCTCTCAGGATCCACCTCTCCCCGCATCAAGCCCCCCAGGACGTCCGGGTCGGTGAAGACCCGGACCACGGCGGCGCTAGCCCGCAGTCCCTTCTCCATCTCCCGCCGCTCGGCCTCGGTCAGGCCCTGGCCCGACGCCTGCTCGACCTGGGCCAGGATCCGGTCCATGGAGATGAGCACCGGTCGGGGCGACGGAGGGGCAGAGGGAGGCTCGATCTCCGGTGTCGTGGGAGGCGGTGCTCCCTGCTCGGTTCCCCGAGACTCTCCGTCTCCGCCGCTCTCGGAGGGTCGCGGGTAGAACTCGAAGGCCTCCACCAGGGGTGCGGTCTCGCCCATGGAGGCGGCGAGCCGAGCCAGGAGTGCGTCGTCGGGCGGTCGGTCCCGCTGGCTCTCCAGGGCCAACGAACGGAACGGAAAGGCGCTGAGAGCGGCCAACCGGGACCGGAGCTCCTCCCGGATCTCGACCAGTCTCTCGTCCATCTCCCGGGTCATGGCTTCGCCCTCCTCACGGACCGCCTGCCGGGTGGCCTGGAGCGATGATCGGTAGGAGTACCCGACGATGACCGTGAGAGGAACGATCGCCAGCAGCAGGAACGCGATCACCAGCTGGAAACGGAGCCGCATCATCGAGATCGTATACGGCTCCATCGGGTGCGGGGTTGTGATCGGGGGCCGGGCCTATTTCGGGAGCCCGAAATGGTTGGAACTACCGAAGGACCCGGTCCCGACTCTCGGCGGAAGCAGCCCTCACGGCTCGCCAGCGACGATTCACGGACAATGCTCAGAAAGGGTCTTTCCGGTGAGCCCGCTTCGATCCGGGGAGCTCTTCACTCCGGAGTGGAGTCCGCCCGGAGAGAGAGGTCTGCGGCGGCTCCCAGGATCGCCATGGTCTCCGGATCCTGGAGGAATACCGCCACGCCCAGATGCTGCGGCTCCCACCCTGGAGCCAGAGGGAAGGTCGTCTTGCCTCCTCGTCCCGACACCGTGGCCAGCCGGCGGACCACGACGTCGTTGTGAAGGCGGCGGCCGCGGTTCTCTCCCCGGGGTACGCTGGTGTCGAGTCCGCTCTCGAACAGGGCGATCCGTGTTCGCAGCTCGCCCGGTTCCGGGGCGTCGGAGGCCATCTCGATCACTCTCGCCGTGGCAGTGACGACTCCGCCGGAGGCCTCTCCGGGGGTCCACTCGACCTCCACTTCCAGCTGGGCACCGGGTTTCCGGGCCAGGGCCTCGGCGATCGCTCTCCGAGCCTCCGGTTCCCTCGAGCCCACCATGTGGGTCCGACCGTCGACGACGAGCATCGGGGTGTAGACCCGCCCGGAGGGAAGTGCTCTGGCATAGCGTCTCTGACGATCGGACCACTCCTCGGAGGAGAAGGGGTCCTCCCAGCCGATGGAGTTCCAGTAGTCGACGTGAAACGCCAGGGGGACGATCCGGCCGTGTAGCTCCGGATCTTCGGCCAGCTCGGAGAGGAGCTCGTCCGCCGGAGGACAGCTCGAGCAGCCCTGGGAGGTGAAGAGCTCGACGACCACGGGGTCCCCGGTGCTTCGCACCACCTGTGGCCGCGATGGCGACGGGGGGAAGAGACCGATGACAACCAGTGCCGCGAGGAGGATCGGGATTCGGTGGAATTTTTCCCTCTCGATCATCGGCCACACCCTAGGCGAGGGATCTCCCGGCGCTGTCTCCGAATTCTCACGCCGACCTCACGGGAAAGGAGTACCAGGGATCGGAGGAGGGGCATTTCCATCGGATCGGGCCGCTCCAGGGCTCGCTCGAATCGGGTTGCCGCCCCCTTGACAGGAGCTGACGATGGCCTTACGATACAAAACAAACGTTCGGTTTGTACCTGGGAGGGCCATTGCCTTGCCGCGGAAAAGTCAGCGGGAGAGGTCGGAAGCCTCGATCTCGCAGATCCTCGAGGGAGCGCTGGGGCTCTTCTCCAGCCAGGGTTTCGGGGCCACGTCCATGCGACAGATCGCGGCCGCCTCGGACGTCTCGATCGGGAACGTGTACCACCACTTCTCCAGCAAGGAGGAGATTTTCCAGGAGCTCATCGAGGAGTACTGGGAGAGGGTCCTGGACCCGGAGCTGCGCCTCAATCGGATCTTTTCCCGGGC
>JAWVZJ010000314.1:0-3753 GCA_033722255.1 Thermoanaerobaculia bacterium
ACCCCCAAGATCGTGATCGCGCCAGCGACGATCGAGGAGTGCTTCCACTTCATGATCATGGCCCGAAAGCTGGCCGAGGAGTTCCGGGGGCCGGTGATCGTGCTCACGGACGCGAATCTCGCCACCGGGGTCTCCCCCTTCCCCCGGCCCGAACCGGAGGCCGCATGGCTTTCCCCTCCCCTGGACCAGACCCCGTGGCCGGAGGAGATCGATCCCTACGATTGGGACCCGGAGACCGGGCTCTCTCCCCGACCGATCCCGGGGCAGCGAGGCGGGGAGTACACCCTCACCGGCCTGGCCCACACCCGGAAATCCCAGGTCTCCTACGATCCTGAATCCAACCAGGAGGGTTGCGCCATGCGGAGCCGGAAGCTCGCCACCCTCCGGAGGACCCTGGCCCCGCCGGAGGTCCACGGCGACGAGGAGGGGGAGCTGCTGGTGGTCGGCTGGGGCTCCACCCTGGGAGCTATCGAGGAAGCCGTGGATCAGCTCCGGGAAAAGGGACACTCCGTCTCCTCCCTGCATCTCCGGTTCCTGTCTCCCCTGGAACCGGGCCTGGCGGAGATCTTCTCCCGCTTCCGGCGGGTGATGACGGTGGAGATCAACTACAGCGACGATCCCGACGATCCGATGATCGGTCCGGACACCCGACGTCGGGCCCAGCTGGCCCAGCTCCTCCGGGAGCGGACCCTGATGGACATCGACTGCTGGTCCCTGGTGTCGGGCCAGCCCCTCCCACCGGGCCAGGTGGCGGCCGAGATCGAACGGCGGCTCGGGGAGGAAGCGCACCCGAGAAATGCGCAAGAGAATCTCGACGAGCGAGGAGATGAACGATGTTCGGCCTGAGAAACGATTGGTCCCTTGACGTCCCCGAGCGGTATTTCACCCTCGAGAGCTACGACGGCGGCGTGGCCCGCTGGTGTCCGGGCTGCGGCGACTTCGCGGTGCTCTCGGCCGTCCAGCGCATCGCCCGGGACGAGCAGATCCCCCCGGAGGAGCTCGCCGTCATCTCCGGAATCGGCTGCTCCAGCCGCTTCCCCCACTACATGCACGCCTACGGCTTCCACGGTCTCCACGGCCGGGCCCTGCCGGTGGCCTGCGGAGCGAAGGCCCGGCGGCCCGATCTCCACGTCTGGGTCGCCACCGGAGACGGGGACTGCTGCTCCATCGGGGCCGGCCACTGGATCCACGCCACCCGCTACAACATGGACATGGTGGTGATGCTTTTCGACAACAGTGTCTACGGTCTCACCAAGAAGCAGACCTCCCCCACCACGCCCCAGGGATTCCCGACCAACACCCACCCCAGGGGGGCATGGCTCCCTCCCCTGAACCCGGTGCGGGCCATGCTCGGCTTCACCAACGTCTCCTTCGTGGCCCGGACCGTGGACTGGAACCCCCTCCATCTCCACAAGACGCTCCTGGCCGCCTACGACCACCGAGGCATGGGCTTCGTCCACGTGCTCCAGCGCTGCCCCACCTACACCCCGGGAGTCTTCGAGGAGCTGCGCACCAACCCGGACCTCACCCTCCTCCTCACCCACGAAGACGGAGTCCCGGCCGACGACGCGGTCCGGAGGATGTACTCCAATCAGCTCGAGCACGACCCGTCGGACCTGGACGCGGCCCGGGATCTGGCAGAGCGGGAGGACCGGGTCCCCATCGGTCTCCTCTACCGGGATCCCGACGCGCCCCTGTACGACGACTACACCAACGAGGGTCTCGGCCTGGCAAACGAAAGGAAGCTCGACGCCCTGGACGCCGAGCTCGATCGGTTTGCCATCTGAGGAGAATCCCATGAATCGCGACAGCGCTTCCTCCCAAGGAACCGACCCCGTGCTTCGGCAACCGGAGGAGACCGAGCTGACCTCCGATCGACTCCAGGAGCTCCGGCGGTTCCACTGGAGCAGCGAAGACGCCCCCGAAGGCGGGCTGGAGCCCGGGATCCTTCCGGCGTCACTGCACCCCTATCGAAATCGGCCGGTCCGCTCCGACTTCCCCCTCTTCGTCGCATCCTCGGACGACGACCCGGTCCTCTGTCGGTCCCTGCCTGCCCTCCTGGAGGAGCTGGCCTCCGACGTGGAAAGCCGGCCGGTCCGAGACAACCTCCCTCGCCTGGAGGCCGCGATTCGCGAAGCCGTCGGAGGCTCCGCAGAGTTCCCCGAGGCCGGTTCTGTCCTTCGGGAGGCCGCCGATTCGGTCCTCGGAGAGCTGGACCTCGGAGAGTCGGAGGAGGAGTCCTGGTCCGAGGCCCTCACCGGCATGGTCGAGGCCCTTCCCCCGGATGGTGTCTTCCTCCCCCTCCGCTCCACCACCTCCCTGGAGCTGCTGGCCGCCGTGGCCCGGAACCGGATGGTTCGGGCCCGGCGCTCCTTCCTGCCCGAGGTCCGGGAGCTCGCCGACACGGCCGAGCTCCTTCTCCAGGCCGACCGGGAAGCGCGGGAGGGCCGGGAGCCCGGCGCTCTCCGAGCCGCGATGGGTGCCCTGGGGGGAAGATTCGTGGACTCCGAGGCCTTCTCGGGTCTGTCGCGTCGCCGGGGAGGACGGGAGCTCTCCGAGCCTCGCCGTCTCCGGCTCCGGGAGGCGAAGGAGTCTCTGACCTCGTTCCTGGAGAGCCCGGACCAGGGTCGGATCTTGGGACGGGCTCCAACGAGCCTCGAGATCGACGGCTGGACCCTCTCCCGCCCCGACGACGTCTGTTCCGCCGCCGTGGAGGCTTTCGACGAGGAGGCCGAGTCCGTGGCGAGGCTCCTCCGGGCCATGCGCCGAATCCGCCTCGAAGCCCGAGGCGAGCTCGAGCCCGACCGGCACGGTCCCTGGCTCGAAAGCCTCTCCTGGGAGGGATTCGATCGAGACGAGCTGGGTCTGATCCCACCGGTGGTCGCCGTGACCACCCCGGGGGCCCTGGCCTCCGGCGAGATGCCCTCCCTGTCCAGGCTTCTGCTGTCCGGGAGGCCGGTTCAGGTGGTGGTCCTGGTGGATCCCCTCGAAATCGACCCCACGGAAGGGGAGGACGGCGACACGGTGGCGAGCTATCGCTTCGAACCCGCCTTCCTGGCCCTGGCCCACCGAGAGGCCTTCGTACAGCAGGTCTCCGTCTCCCGGCCGGAGGAGCTCCTGGAGGGATTTCGCCGGGGTTTGACGGCGACGCGGAGCGCCGTCCACGTCCTGGATGTCGTCTCCTCCGAAGCCCCGGAGGAGATCGATCCCTGGCTCCGGCTCTCCTCCGCCGTGGAGGGCCGGCTCCATCCCCTCTTCCTCTTCGACCCGGAGGCTGGAGGCTCCTGGGCTCGAAGACTCGTCTTTCGTGGAAATCCGGCCCGGGAATCCGACTGGGTCGACCACACGATTCGTGTTCGCCGCCCCGGTGGGACCGAGGAGACCCTGTCCGTGCCCTACACGGCTGCCGACTCCCTCCTCCTTTCACCGCGGGCGGCGGACCGTTTTTTCCCCATCGACGGCTCCCACGACGATCTCGTGCCCCTGGCCGAGTGGCTCGACCTGGAGGCCGACGAGGCAGCCACTCGAATTCCCTTTCTCCGGGCTGCCGACCGGAAGGGCCGGCTCCGCAGGATCGCCGTCACCCGCCGGGTCGCCGTCGCGGCGCGGGATCGGGTGAGCTTCTGGCGAACCCTCCAGGAGCTGGCCGGGATCCGGAACGAGCACGTGGACGCGGCGGCCCGTCGGGCCCGGGAGGAGACCCTGGCCACGGCGAAGGAGGAGTGGGAGACGATCCGGGCCCGCCACGCCGAG
>JAWVZJ010000315.1:0-3741 GCA_033722255.1 Thermoanaerobaculia bacterium
CGATCCCCTCGTGGTACCAGCGGGGAGCGTTCCAGCGGGGGTTGGTGAGGTAGTTGTAGAAGATCGACTCCGGATGGGACGCCACCGGCTCTACCTTTCCGCCGAAGAGGCGCCGGAACATCAGATCCCGCCCGGCGGCCTGGTCCATGGTCACGATGTGCGCCATCTCGTGGTTGGCCATCCAGAACATCCGGTCGATGGCCGGGATCGTGTCGTAGACGTAGCTGAAGGGGGCGATCCCGATGTTGATGAAGTTGGTGGGGACCGTGGTGGCCCCGCCGTGGCCGAAGTCGCTGAAATCCTCGAGGAAGAGGTTGACCGGTCCGCTGGGGGTGTAGTCGTAGAGCTCCCGGTGGAACTCCAGAGCGTTCACCGAGCAGGCCGCCAGGTGGGGAACGACGAACTCCACCAGTCCCGGCGGGTGCCGGATCTCCACGAGACCGACGTCGTAGGTCCCGAGCTCCGGCTGGGCCCGGGCCGGGACGCAGGCCAGGAGCAAGAAGACGAGAAGGAGAATCGCTTCTCGGTATCTTCGGTCCGTGTTGCCCGGCGTCGACTCGTTGGCCGCGTCGAGCGCAGGGATGCCGGACCGGTGCTTTCGCGCTCCGGTCCGGCAAGTCCTGAAAGGAGGAGCGGCCCCGGCCATCCCTCAGCGGAACGGCCGGGTCCGGATCGTAGCCGGGTGGATCAGATCCTCCCCCAACTTCCACTCGACTGCCGGAGACGATCGTTGGCGATGGCCTCCCGGAGGCGCTCGTCGGCGAAGGCCTGTCGCAGCCGGTCGTTCGCCATGACCGAGCGCATCCGGTCGGCGGCGAAGATGGCCCGCATCTGATCGCTGGCGAACAGCGCCCTCAGCCGATCGTTGGCCATGATCTCCCGGAACCGGTCGTTCGCGAAGAGGGCCCGGAAGTGGTCGTTGGCGAACGCGGCCCGCAGCTGATCGCTGGCGAAGAGCTCGCGGAACCGGTCGGCGGCCAGAGCCTCCCGGAATCGATCGGCTGCGAAGAGGGCCCGGAAGTCGGCGCTGGCGAAGACCTCCCGGAACCGGTCCTGCGCGAAGAGCTCCCGGAAGTCGGCGCTGGCGAAGACCTCCCGGAACCGGTCCTGCGCGAAGAGCTGCCGGAACCGGTCCTGGGCGAAGATCGCCCTGGTCCGGTCGTTGGCGAAGAGCTCCCGGAACCGGTCGTGGGCGAAGATCTCCTGGAACCGGTCGTTGGCGAACAGCTCCCGGATCCGGTCCTCGGCGAAGGCTTCCCGGGCGAGATCACTGGCGAACAGCTCCCGCATCTGATCGCTAGCGAACAGCGCTCTGAGCTTGTCGTCGGCCATGATGGCCCGGAAGGAGTCGCTGGCGAACAGCGCCCGCAGGTCCGAGGCGGCGAAGGCCTCGGCGAAGCGCTCGTTGGCCATGATCTCCCGGAATCGGTCGCTGGCAAAGAGCTCCCGGAACCGATCGGCGGCCAGGATCTCCCGGAACTGCTCGTTGGCCATGATCTCCCGCCACTGCTGGCTGGCGAAGAGGGCCCTCATCTGGTCGTTGGCGAAGAGCTCCCGGATCCGGTCCTCGGCGAAGACGGCCCGCATCTGGTCGCTGGCGAAGAGCTCCTGGAACCGCTCGGAGGCCAGAATCTCCCGGAATCGATCACTGGCGAAGAGAGCCCGGGTTTCCGGGTCCTCCAGGATCCTCTGGAACTCGTCGCTCTGGATCACCTCCTGAACGGCGGGATTCTCGATCTCCACGTCGCCCTCGGTGATCGGCGTGGACCTGTACCGCTCGGCCTTCTCCACTCCACCGATGGTGCCGGCGACCTCGTCCTGTCCGGGCATCACGCCCCGGTTCAGGGCGAAGAACAGCGCCACGACGGCGATGATCGCCACCGCGGCGAGGCCGGCCCAGATCTTTCCGTGTTGGTGCCTCTCGCTCATGGCTCGTCCCCTTTCGTGCGTTCGTTTGTCCGTGCTTCTGTTTCCACTACTGCTGCGGCTGGAAAAAGTTGGTGATCTCGTGGTGCCCGGGCGGTGCTCGGCGGTCGGATCCCGGTCCCCGCTTCCCCGGATCGGCTCCTGTGCCTGACGATCGTCGAGGGTGGCCGAAGATCTCGTCGGCGAGCGGGATTCCTGGGTCCGGACCGGGTCGACGGTCCGGGGAATCGCCTGAAGCCGCCATCGAAGCTCCGGCGGGGGCTCGATCTCCTCCAGGCTGTCCAGGAGATCTCCGAGTCCCCCCACCGAGTCGGCTGCGGAGCGGATCCGGGGATCCTCCTCCTGCCAGCGACGGAGTGCCTCTTCCTCCTCGGGAGTCAGCTCGTCGTCCCGGAGCCGCCACAGGAGCTCCTCGATCTCCTTCGGGTCGTGCATCTCAGTGCTCCTTCCCATGTTCGTCCATGAGGAGACTCCGGAGACGCTGTCTCGCCTCGTACAACCTCGAGCGAACCGTCTTGACCGGGATCGAGACCACCTCTCCGATCTCGGCGTAGGAGAGCCCCAGGTAGTGGCGGAGGACGATCACGGTGCGATGGTCCTCGGTCAGCTCCAGGAGCGCCTTCTGAACCCGCGCGCTGGTCTCCCGGGCCTCTGCCCGCTCCTCCGGTCCCCGCCGGGGATCGGGCTCGGGCCGGGACATTTCGACTTCGTCCCGGCCCTTCACCATGTCCAGGGAGGCGTTCACCGCGATCCGGTAGATCCAGCTGAAGAAGCGGTGGGAGGGATCGAACTGCTCCAGGTTCTCGTAGGCGTTGGTGAAGGCCGTCTGGGTGGCGTCCATGGCGTCGTCCGTCGAGCCTGTGATTCGATAAGCCACGTTGAAGATCGGTTTCTCGTACTTCTCGATCAGGAGGCCGAAGGCGTCGGGGTCTCCGTCGAGAACCGCGTCTACCAGAGTGGGTTCCATCTCCTCCTTCATCACGAACTACTGAGGAGGCTCCAGAAAGTTGGTGAAGTCATCGGATCCGTGTTCGTCCGAGGGGGTTCCGCCCTCTCGTGTCCGCGACTCGTGCCCACGCTTCCGTCACCGGAGGGTGAAGATCGAGTCCAGACCGGCGAGGCGGAGGAGCTCCCGGATGTGGGGATTGACGTTGGCGAGGGTGACGCCCTCTCCTTCCTCGTCGAGACGGAGCTGCAGAGCCACCAACAGGCCGAGCCCGGCACTCGAGATGTAACTGAGCTCTTCGAAGTCGAGGACGCACGAACCCTCGATCTCCTCGAAGACCCTCCGGACGTGGGCTTCCCGGGAGGCGTCGAAACGGCCCCGGAGCTCGAACCGGTCCTCCTCCACGCGCTCGATCTCGAAGGTCATCGACTCACGTTCTTGCAGATCGTCACCCGGAGATTCCGGTCGCGGTACTCGTAGGTGAGCTTGTCCACCATGGACTTCACGAGGTGGAGTCCGAGCCCCCCGGGGCTTCGCTCCTCCAGCGGGGCGCTCACGTCCACCTCGGGGGCAGTATCCGGATCGAAAGGCTCCACCTCGAAATCCGTGAGCTCGACGAGGACCCGGTCCCGGGCGGGCTCGACGGCGACGAGGACCTCGTTGCGACTGCTCTCGTTGTGCTTCACCAGGTTCGTGAAGATCTCCTCCAGGACGAAATCCAGGCAGAACTCGATCTCCTCTCCCAGGTCCTCCTCCGCCAGACAGTCGGCGAGGAACTCGAAGACTCCTCCCAGGGAGGAGATCGCCTTCTGGAATGTCCGCTCCCTGCGCATTCGGGTTTCTTCTCGCGGCAAAAGAACCTCTCCGCC
>JAWVZJ010000316.1:0-3736 GCA_033722255.1 Thermoanaerobaculia bacterium
AAGGACGGCTCGTGGAAAGAACTTGACAGCTCGTGGAGGATCGGGGTTCCAGAGGCTCCCCCTGGAAAACCCCAGGGCCCCCTGTTACGCTCTCGGGGACCGTCGGCGTCACCCGGCTCACCGGAGTCCGACCCCGGATTCCACAGACCCCACCGAGGAGAATCCCCATGGAGAAGACGAAGAGCTTCGGCGTCGTCGGCGCCGGCACGATGGGTAACGGGATCGCCCAGGTCGCGGCTCAGGCCGGCTTCGAGGTGGTCCTGGTCGATGTCGATCCCGACGCCCTGGAGCGGGCTCTGGCCACGATCGATCGGAGTCTCGGCCGCCTGGTGAAGAAGGAGACGATCGCCCCCGAGGACGCGGAGAGCGCCAAGGGCCGGATCCGCACGAGCCGGAGTCTGGACGAGATGGGCTCCGCGGGGCTGGTGGTGGAAGCGGTGGTGGAGAAGCTCGAGGTCAAGGCCGACGTCCTGTCCGAGCTCGACTCGATCTGTCCCGAGGAGACCATCCTGGCCTCGAACACGAGCTCGATCTCCATCACCCGGCTGGCGGCGGAGACCGGGCGCCCGGAGAGGGTCATCGGGATGCACTTCATGAATCCCGTCCCGGTGATGAAGCTGGTGGAGATCATCCGGGGGCTGGAGACCTCCCAGGAGACCTGGGAGCGGGTGGAGGAGACCACCCGGGAGCTGGGGAAGACCCCGGTGGAGGTCCACGATGCTCCGGGATTCGTCTCCAACCGCGTCTTGATGCCGATGATCAACGAGGCGGTCTTCTGCCTTCACGAGGGTGTCGGCGAGGCGGAGGCCATCGATCGGGTGATGAAGCTGGGCATGAATCATCCCATGGGTCCCCTGGCCCTGGCCGATCTGATCGGTCTCGACGTCTGCCTGGACATCCTCCGAGTCCTGCAGGACGGCTTCGGAGACCCGAAGTACCGACCCTGCCCCCTCCTGGTGAAGATGGTCGACGCCGGCCGGCTCGGCCGCAAGACTGGCCGGGGATTCTACGACTACTCGGAGGACTGACGGCCGGAATGTTCTGTCAGGCCTGTCGCGCCTACAATCCGGAAGATCAGGAGTACTGTCGGCGCTGCAACCAGAAGCTCCTGGTCCTCTCCGGAGGCTCCGGTGCCCGGGAGGAGGCCCTCTCCGACCTGGAGGAGGATTTCTCCTTCGACGAGCACCTTCTGGAGAGGATCTCGATCCTGGAGGAGGCCCTGAAGAGGGCCACGGAGACCGTGGAACGGCTCGAGGCCGCGGTCCGGATCCAGGAGGAGAGCCAGGCCGTCACCGAGGCGGGCCTGGCCACGATCCGGGAGCTCCTGGAGAGGAAAGGCCTGGTCTCGGCGGAGGAATGGGAGGGGACCTGGGATCGTCACCGCCGGCTCCGCCTCCTGGCCCTGGAGAAACGGGGGGAGTTCCGGCGCCGGAGAGATCTGATCGTGGGACTCCATCAGGGAGACCGGGGCCGGGAGCTGGACCACCGCCTCGACGACGTGGACCGGGCCCTGGCCGCCCTGGATCTGGACCGGACCCTCCGCTGCTTGGCCTCCGCCCTCGAGGTGGACCCCGACAACCCGGAGCTGGCCCGGTTTCTCGGCGAGCTCCACTTCGACCTGGGGGACAGCGATCGAGCCCTCCCTCTCTTCCTCCGAGTCCTGGAACGGCGACCGGACCAGTTCGAGGGGCTCGTGTACACGGGGGTCATCTACCACGAGAGGGGTCGGACGGACGAGGCCCGGAAACGCCTGGCCAGGGCCTGCGAGCTCTATCCGGACAGCTTCCTGGCCTTCTTCAGCCTGGGAGCGGTCCTGGCCGCCGAGAACGCCACCGAGGAGGCGAAGGAGCGCCTCGAGCGGGCGGTGGCCCTGGACCGGGCCCCCCAGGCCCTCTACCTCCTGGGTCGTTGCCAGCACGAGCTCGGCCGGACGGGGACGGCGATCGAGCTCCTCCGGGAGGCGGTGGCCAAGAGCCCCGGGCTCGAGGAGGCCCACTATCAGTTGGGCATGGCGCTCCTGGACCGTCGGTGGCACCGGAAGGCCCTCGAGGCTTTCCGGAGGGCCCACCGACTGAATCCCACCAAGTTTCACTACCGGGAGCTGGTCCGGTACCTGACCGGCCCGGAGAGCGACTCTCCCTTCGCCGGCATCCGGGGACCCTCGATGTCGGCAGTGACCCTGGGCCACCGGGCCCTGTCCTCCGGGGATCCGGAGACCGCCCAGGTGTGCTTCCGGGAGGCCCTGGAGGAGACGCCGGAGAGCGCCGCCATCCTGGTCTACTACGCCCTCGCCTGCCTGGCCGGGAACCGGGTCCAGGAGGTGGAGCCCGCGGTCCGACGGGCCATGGAGCGGAACCCGGGGGAGAATCTCCGGGCCGCGGCCTACGCGGTGTGGATCGAGGCCCTCCGGGCCGAAGGCAGGCTCGAGGAGGGCAACCGGATCGGACGTCGGATGCTGGAGGAGAGCTCCACCAACCTGGCCCAGACCATCGCCTATTACGAGCTGGCCTCGAACCTGGCCGAGCTGGAGGAGGGCCTTTCGGAGGCCCTGGACTACGCACGTCGGGCCCGGGAGCTCGCTCCGGAGGAGCTCCGACCCTTTCCCCTCTCCGTTCTAGGGTGGGTCCACTACAAGAGACAGGAGCTCGAGGAGGCGGTCCACTGCCTGGACCGGGCGGCCGAGCTCCTGCCTTCGGGCTCGATCCTCACCCAGCTCGGGATGGCGCTTCTGGCCGCTGGAGAGGAGGTCCGGGCCCGGGAGGTCCTGGCCCGGGCCCGGACGTTGCGCGATCGCGGACAGGGAGTGGAGTTCCGGACCATGGAATGCCTCCGGGAGAGCGACCGTCTCCACGCCCGGCTCCAGGACCGGGACGGGACGGACGAGGCGCCGCACTGATAGGCTCTGTGCCGTCTTCATCGGGGATCGACGCGGAGCACGTCGGAGCGGAGCCTCCCGCAGAGACCCGCTGGAGGAGCCAGACCGACTCGCCGCCAGTTTTTCGCTAGCCAGGGCTCGGGCCTCGTTGCCGCCGAGCCGCTTCCCAGACCCCAGGAGATCCGATGCGCTGGACCCGCTACTATCTCTTCACCACCCGGGAGATCCCCGCCGACGCCGAGGTCGTGAGCCATCAGCTCATGATCCGGTCCGGCATGATCAAGAAGGTCGCCGCCGGGATCTACAGCTATCTCCCCTTCGGCTGGCGGAGCGTGACGAAGCTCATGGCCATCGTCCGGCGGGAGCTGAACGCGTCCGGGGCCGTCGAGCTCAACATGCCGGCGATCCAACCCGCCGAGCTCTGGGAGGAGACGGGACGATGGCAGCAGTACGGCAAGGAGCTCCTCCGGATGGAGGATCGGCACGAACGGGATTTCTGCTTCGCCCCCACCGCGGAGGAGGTGATCACCGACATCGTCCGCCACGACGTCTCCAGCTACCGACAGCTCCCCCTGAACCTGTACCAGATCCAGGAGAAGTTCCGGGACGAGATCAGGCCCCGGTTCGGTCTCATGCGGGGCCGGGAGTTCCTGATGAAGGACGGGTACTCCTTCCACACCAGTGCCGGGGATCTCGACGAAACCTACGAGGCCATGCACGAGGCCTACTGTCGGATCTTCGAAGCCTGCCGGCTGGAGTACTCGGTCGTGGAAGCGGCCACCGGGCAGATCGGCGGCTCCTCCTCCCACGAGTTCATGGTCCTGGCGAAGACCGGGGAGAGTCTCGTGGTCCGCTGCGTCG
>JAWVZJ010000317.1:0-3729 GCA_033722255.1 Thermoanaerobaculia bacterium
CGCCGCCACGACGAGGCCCGCGCTCGACCAGACGTCGACGGCCGGGTAGGCCTCGAGGGTGGGCAGAAG
Organism: Thermoanaerobaculia bacterium; assembly: GCA_033722255.1. GTDB lineage: Bacteria > Acidobacteriota > Thermoanaerobaculia > Multivoradales > JAIOJS01 > JAWVZJ01. The sequence goes on from JAWVZJ010000317.1 coordinate 70, forward strand.
GGGTGCCAGGAGAACCAGAGCCAGGAGCGAACCGGAGATCGGCCACACGGCGCGCCAGCGCTTCGTCTCGTGTCGAAGGAGGGCTCCTGTCGGGCTCATCGCTCATTCTCCGTCATCAGGACCCGAAAGATCTCCTCCAGGGTCATCGCCTCGGCCCGGGCAGCGATGTCTCCCGCCTCTCCGTCGCCGGGCCAGTCGCTCACAATCCGGCGATCACCCCAGGCGGTGGTCACGCTCCCGACCGCCTGCAGCTCCCGGGCCGAAGTCCGGGCCTCCGTCCCCGCCGGAAGTCGCCGGAAACGGCTCCGGAGCTCGGCCAGGGGCTCGTCGATCAGGATCCGGCCCCGGTGAAGCAGCGCCACCCGGTCGGCGACCCGCTCCACCGCCTCCAGCTCGTGGGTGGTCAGGAGCACGGAGACCGGCCGGTCGGCCAGATCCTCGACGAGACGCGTCCAGAGAGCCCGCCGGGCCATGGGGTCCAACCCCACCGCCGGATCGTCCAGGATCAGGAGTCGGGGACAGGAGGCCAGGGCGAAGGCGATCTCCACCTGCTTCCGCTGACCCTGGGAGAGCTTGTCCAGGGGCAGGTCCAGGGGGATCGCGTTGTCTTCAAGGCGGGCGAGGGCGGCGTCCCCTTCCCATCGATCGTAGAATGCCCGGCCCCAGGAGAGGAGCTCCCGGGCAGTCCTCCAACCCGGGGCCTGAGGTCGTTCCGGCACGTACCCGATCTCCCGCATCAGCTCGGAACGTCGGGTCCAGACGTCCGCTCCCAGGAGCTCGATCTCACCATCCGTGGGCCTCTGATGGCCCAGGGCGCACCGGACGAAGGAGGTCTTCCCCTCCCCGTTGCGGCCGATGAGCGCCAGGACCTCTCCCTCTCCGAGCCCGAGGCTCACCCCTTTCAGGATCTCCCGGCGTCCGTAGCGGACCCCGACGTCCCGGGCTTCGAGAATCCGGTCGCCTCCACTGTCGTGGGTCACGGTTCCTCCCTTTCCATCTCTCGATACGCCTCCTCCACCCGGCTCGCGGCGTCCTCTCGATCAACCCCCAGGGTGATCGCTACCCCGGCGTAGCTCCGGGCCGCCTGGCGGAGCTTCTCGTCCCGTCTCTCCGCCGAGAGCCGCGGGGGCTCCTCGGCGACGAAGGTCCCCTGACCCCGCCGGACCACCAGGATCCCCTCGTCTCCCAGTCGCTGGTAGGCCTTGGCCACCGTACCCGGGTTGATGCCCAGATCCTTCGCCAGGTCCCGCACGGACGGCACGCCGTCTCCGGGGGCCAGGGCCCCCCGGGCCACGAGGTTCCGGACGCCTTCCTCGATCTGTCGCCAGATCGGGACCGCGTCGCTGGGATCGATTCGAAGCATTCTCTCGAGGTCTCCGCGCCTTGTCGTTCCAGTGTACCATAACACCAGTACACAGCCGGCGCAAGCCGAGCCGAGCAACCCGGCCTCTCGCGTTCAGGAGTAACCGACCGAGATCCTCTCCTTTCCGAGGCGGCACGAACCTCGACCGGGTCCAGGGACCGTCGTACCTACTCCAGGACGCCGATCCTCACTCCGCTCGGATGGGCCGGCGAACGATATACCCGATGGGTGGCGGAGACGAAGTCCGCCTCTTCGGCCTCGAAGATGTTCTCGACCCAGCTCTGGGGGTTCCGGTCCACGAAGGGGAACCAGGTGCTCTGGATCTGGACCATGATCCGGTGGCCCCGCCGGAAGGTATGGAGAACGCCGTGGAGACGAAAGGAGACCCGGGTGATCTCCCCCGGTTCGAAGGGCTTCGGCACCTCGTAGCTCTCCCGGAAGCGCCCCCGCATGACCTCGGCCCGGACCAGGCGTTGGGTGCCGCCGAGATCCTCCTCTCCCCGGTCGGGGCGTTCCTCGACCCACTTCGGCTCCTCCTCCGGGAAGACGTCGATCACCTTGACCACCCAGTCCGCGGCCCGACGGTCGGTGGAGACCCAGAGATCCGCCGTCAGGGGACCGGCCAGGGTCAGATCCTCCTCCAGCGGCTCGCTTTCGTAGGCCAGCACGTCCGGGCGCCAGGCGGCGAAGCGCTGATCCTCGGTCATGTAATTCCGGGCCCACCGGCTGGTGATCTCCATGGTGTAGGGCACCGGCTTGGTCGGATCGGAGACGAAGTCGTCGTGGGGCTCGGCTCTCTGACCCTCGGTCGAACCGCTCGGACCGCTCGCATCTCCACGGGCTCCCGGATCATCCTTCGGTCGCGTCGCCGGATCGGAGGATTCGACGTCCTCAGGAGGTTCGAAGGCGAGGCCTCCCCCGCTCCGGAGGTACAAGGTTCGCTCCTCCAGTCTCGTCGGTGGCCAGGAATCGAACCGGCGCCACCGGTCGGCACCGGTCTCGAAGACCAGGGCTTCCGGGAGACGGGGATCCGGGCCTCCCTTCAGGAAGTGGCGGAAGAACGGCAGGGCCACCTCCCGCTGGTAGTACTCGGAGGTGGCGAATCCGAAGTCCGCCTCGCCCAGGGAACGGCCCTCGGTCCGGTTCCAGCCGCCGTGGGGCCAGGGACCCATGACCAGGACGTTGAAGATCCCCGGGTTCTGCTCCTCGATGGCCCCGTAGGTGGCGAAGGCCCCGTAGAGGTCCTCGGTGTCGAAGAGGCCCCCCACCACCATCACGGCCGCGTCGATCCCCCGGAGATGGGGAAGGATGTTCCGGCTCCGCCAGAACTCGTCGTAGTTCGGATGCTCCACGATCCGGTTCCAGAACTCCACCTCCCCGTGGAGGTACCGCTCGTTCACGTTCGACAGCGGGCCCAGGTCCAGGAAGAATCCGTAGCCGTCCGCCGTGCCGTGGTCGAAGCGCTTCGGCCACTCCGTCGTCGGCTCCGGCCGGGGCTGGCCGAAGGTGGAGAAGAAGTTGAAGGCCAGGGGGAGGATGAACGCCCCGTGGTGATGCATGTCGTCCCAGAACCAGTCCGCGATCGGCGCCTGGGGCGAGACCGCGGCCAGGGCCGGATGGGAGTCGATGGCGCCGGAGGAGGCGTAGAACCCCGGGTAGGAGTTCCCCCACAGACCGACCTTGCCGTTGTGGCCCTCCACGTGCTCCAGGAGCCATTCGATGGTGTCGTAGGTGTCGGTGGCCTCGGTGATCCCGTCGGTCCCATGGGGGCGCATGTTGACGAACTCCCCTTCGGACATGAACCGGCCCCGGACGTCCTGTAGGACGAAGATGAAGCCCTCCTCGGCGTAGGCCTCCGTCGGACCCAGCGTCTCCGGATACTCCGACGCCCCGTAGGGATCCACGGCGTAGGGGGTCCGGGTCATCAGGATCGGATAGGCCGCGTCCACTCCCGCGTCGTTGGGGGCGTAGACGGCGGTGAACAGCTCCACCCCGTCCCGCATCGGGATCCGCACCTCGCTCTTGGTGTAATGGGACCGGATGTAGACGGCGGTCGCGTCCTTCGATGGCTCCTCCTCCGCCCGGATCGGCACCGGTACGGCCAGGCCAAGCACCAGGAACGAGACGAGAGCCACCCCCGTGAGACCTCTCCGGAGAGCTGAGAACGGCAGCAGTGACGGGAGGGGCGAAGGGTTCGGGCTCTCGAGTCGACTCATGACGACGAGAGCTTATCGTCGTGGAGCTCGGGACCTCGGTGCGGACCCGGCCGGACGCTTCGCCCCGACCCGGCGGGGAAG
>JAWVZJ010000318.1:0-3709 GCA_033722255.1 Thermoanaerobaculia bacterium
ACCTCGAGATCATGCATCGCGTCAGCATGGCGGGCGGAAAGCCGCCCCGACTCGGCCACCCGTTCTCCGATCGCGGCGTCGATCTTCGCCATGAGCGTCTCCAGAGTGGCGGCATCTCCTTCGGAATCGGTCTCCGGGTTCCTGGGGCCGTCGGAAGATCCGATGGCCTCCGGGGCGGGCCGGGTCTCGGCCCTCGCCTCTCCGGTGGAGTCCTCCTCCTCCCGGCTAGAATCGTGTCCCTCCCGTTCCGGCTTCACCGCGGGAGTCCGACCTCTCCGGGGACTTTCCTTTCCGGGCTCCCGGCTCTGGAGGTATTTGCGGCCCGATCGCAGAATCGGCCGGAAGGCGGACCGGAGGAGGAGTCGGATCGCCACCAGGCCGACGACGAGGAGGAGCGGGAAATAGCGGATCTCCTCCGAGGGCCACGGGACCGGATCCCCTTCCTCCTGGGCGAACATGAGAGAACCGGCCTCGGCGAGGATCGGGTCGCCGTACCTCTCGAGCTGGATCACGGGCCAGAACCGATCGATGCTCTCCGGATGGGGAAATTGGAGGGCGAAGAGCGCGAGAAGACAGAGGATGGCGAGAACGACGATCAGATCCAGGGTCCATTGAAGACCCTTGGTCGTGGCGACGACGAACCGGACGAGCGCTCTCATGACACTCTCCTCCCCACGGCGTCCCGCCCGGGGGAGACTGCCCCCCCGGCATCTGGCCGTGTCAGAATCTCTGAACCCTCCGTCCCGGGAATCTCTGGAGGACCTCCACCGATCGGAGCCCCCGTTCTGCCCGGGCGAGGGTCGACTCTACCGGCTCCTCGTCCTCTCGGGAAGCCCATCCGATGGAGAAGGGCATCGGAGCCTCGTCCCGGGCCCTGCCCTCGATCTCCTCCACGATCTCCTTCAGACTCCCGGCGTCGACTCCGGCCACCAGGAGGAGGAACTCCGCGCCGCCGATTCGGACCACGGCTTCCCCGGAACGGACCTGCATCATGAGGAATCTCGCCATCAGCTCCAGGGCCCGATCTCCCGTCTCGTGACCGTGATCTCGGTTGATCTCCTGGAGTCCGTCGACGAGAACCACGATGCAACCCCAGCGTTGCCGATCACCCCAGGCCGAGCGCTCGAAGAGAGGGAGATAGCTGCGGTTGAAACAGGAGGTGACGGGGTCGAAGTGCTTCTCGGTCTCCGTCCTCTTCTCCAGTCTTTTTTCCCGGGAGATGTCCTGAATGGTCAGCACGACGCGATCTACCGTCCCCTCGTCGTCGATCTTGGGCTCGGCGTTGAACAGGAGCCACCGTGCGCGCCAGCGGTCCGGGAGCTGGAGTCCGAGGACCACGTCTCTCACGGGGCGCCGGGAGGCGAGGACTCGAGCCACGGGATGCTGGTCGGCGGGAAGCTCGGAACCGTCCTCCCGCCGGAGGGACCATTCGGGGTCGTCGAAGGACCGACCCAGGAGATGCTCCCGTGAGCTCTCCAGAAGCGCGGCCGCTCGGGAGTTGCAGTCGATGATCTCCGAATTCCGATCGTGGACCAGGATTCCCAGGGGCAGCTCGTCCACGATGGTGGAGCCGATCCCTTCCCGCTCCGTCGGTGCTGCGGTCGTCTCCTTCTCCTGGAGGGCTCGCCGGAGGTCGGCCTCCCGATCCTCGGCCCGACGGAGGAGGATCAGCGCTCCTATGGCGGCAGCGACCAGCAGGGCCAGAAAGGCGAAGAACCAGATCGATGTCATGGAGGGTCGAGGGGACCCTACCCCCGAGCTTCGGGGGGGTCAAGAGAAGGACGCGCGCCGCCTTGACCCCGATCGAGACAGGGAGTACGATCCTGGGGATTTCCCGGCCAGTCCAGATCTACCCGGAGGATCGGAGTGTTTCGAAGACGCTACGGCCGAAGGCTGTTCCCGTATCTCGGGTGATCGGTTCGGGGATGCGGGCGGGGTCCAGTGCGGCGGAGAGACGGTGCACGGAGGAGATCATCAGAGAGGAGATCGAGCACGACGGGGATCTGCGAGGCCTGCGCAAGGTGGTGGCCTTCGTGGAGGATCAGTGTCGGCAAAACGGGGTTTCGGCCGAGGATCGGACAGCCCTCAGACTCGCCACGGAGGAGGTCTTCGTGAACATCCTGGAACACGGCTACGAAGCGGGATCGGGTTCCGTGAAGATCGAAGTCCAAAGAGACGAGGATCGGCTTCGGGTGACCTTCAGAGATCGGGGGCGTCCCTTCCGACCCGGGGACGCGCCCTCCCCGGATCTCGACTCCGACTGGTCGGATCGGCGGGTCGGAGGGCTCGGCTGGCACCTGGTTCGCTCCTCCGTGGACGAGATCGACTATCGGCGAGACGAGGGGGGCTGGAACGTCCTTCGAGTGACGAAGGAGATCTCTCGAGACAATGGTGACGACTCCGATCCGATCGGATGAAGAGAGCCGCGACGACGAGGAAGGAGAGGACATGGAGGTAGCAGTCGATATTCGCGACGAGGTAGTGGTGGTCAGCGTCTCCGGCAGCATCGACGCCTTGACCGCCTCCGAGCTCTCCGACCGCCTCGAGTCGGAGCTGGAGAAGGGTCGCGTCTCCATGGTCGGAGATCTCGAGGCGGTGGAGTACACGAGCAGCGCGGGTCTCCGGGTGCTCCTGGCGGTGATGAAGGACGCTCGCCAGCGGGGCGGTGATTTCCGGCTGGCCCGGGTTCGCGATCCGGTCCGTCGGGTTCTGGATCTTTCGGGATTCACCAGCATCCTGAAGATCTTCGACGATCTGGAGGAAGCGGTGAGGAGTTTCCGCTGACGGTGGACAGGTCCCTCCGAGAGCTCCGGCACGAGCTTCTGACACCCGTGAATCACGTCATCGGGTACGCGGAGCTCGCCCGGGACGAGGCGGAGGACGAAGGTCGAGACGAGCTCGCCTCGAAGCTCCAGATCGTCGCCGAGCGGGGTGCGGACCTGGCGGCCGGGATCCGGGACGAGCTCTCCGGACCTTCCGGACCCGATCCGCGGGCGCTGGCTCGACGACTGGGCCCGCCCTACGGAGCCTGCCGAGAACAGATCGAAGAGCTCCGCGAGGGATCGGGATCCCACGACAGGGAGGAGGACCTGAAGCGGATCGAGGCAGGGCTCCGCACCCTGGGAGTACTCCTCCAGGGGGAGTTGAGTGTGGCCCTGGAGGAATGGGACCGGGAGATGGTGGAATGAGCGGACGGACGAAGGGCCGCGTCCATCCCCTGGTCACGGTCAGCTACTGGCCCAGGACGGCCTCCCTGTTCCTCATCGGCCTGATCGTTCTCTCGGTGCATCCCGAGCCGGAGTCCGTGGTCCTTCCGGTGATGGGAGTCGCCCTGATCTGGCCTCAGCTCGCCCATCTCCTGGGCCGTCACCTCCCGGTGCGCCGGGCCCCGTTCCACGTGATCCTCATGGACGGGGTCCTGATCGGACTGGCCGTGGGTCTGACCGGGTTCTCTCTCTTCGCCTCCGGGCCGATCCTCCTGGTGGTCACGGGTTTCTGGTTCCTGATGATGGGAGGCATCCGATTTCTCCTCCAGGGCCTGGTCAGCCTGGCCGTCGGCGCCGGGGCGTCCCTTCCGATGACCACCCTGAATCCCCTGGCCGAGCCCTCGGGCTGGACCCTGGTCCTCTGCGCGATTCTCACGACCGTGGCCGTGTACGCCGCGGGCTATCTCGTCAACGACACGACCCGCCGGCTGGTGGCGGTCAAG
>JAWVZJ010000319.1:0-3706 GCA_033722255.1 Thermoanaerobaculia bacterium
CGCTGCAGGGGATCGTGAACCCGGAGGAGAAGCGCCGTGTGATCGGACATACCTTCATCGAGGTCTTCCAGGAGGAGGCCGGCACGCTGGAGGACGCCGGCTTCCTCGCCCAGGGAACCCTCTACCCGGACGTGATCGAGTCCGTCTCCGTGGGTGGACCCTCGGCCGTGATCAAGACGCACCACAACGTCGGGGGTTTGCCCGAGACCCTCGAGCTGGAGCTGGTGGAGCCTCTTCGTTTCCTGTTCAAGGACGAGGTCCGTCAACTGGGCCGGGAGCTGGGTCTACCGGAGGAGATCCTGCAGCGGCATCCCTTCCCCGGGCCCGGGCTCGCGGTTCGGATCCTGGGAGAGGTCACCGGCGAGCGCCTGGAGCTGGTCCGGGAGGCGGATGCGATCTTCCTGGAGGAGCTATGGGAGCGGGGTCTGTACGAAAGGGTGAGCCAGGCGTTCGCCGTCCTCCTCCCGGTCAAGAGCGTGGGAGTCATGGGGGACGAGAGAACGTACGAGCAGGTCGTGAGTCTCCGGTCCGTGGACACAGACGACTTCATGACCGCGGACTGGAGCCGGCTACCCCACGAGCTCCTGGGCCGGACCGCCAATCGGATCGTCAACGAGGTCCGGGGAGTCAACCGGGTGACCTACGACATCACCTCCAAGCCTCCGGGGACGATCGAGTGGGAGTAAGGAGGATTCTGGTCCCATTCTGCTAGACTGGGATTTCCACCCATGGACCACGATCGGCCTTCAGCCACCTCTCCTTCGCTCCTTTCCACTCACTGATGGAACAGATCAACCTCCCCCGGGAGGGTCTGGAGACCCTCTTCGGCGTTCAGGACGAGAATCTGCGCCGAATCGAGAGAGCCTTCGATGTGGAGGTCGGGGCCCGGGGAAGCACCGTCGTGATCGAGGGAGACCCGGAGCCGACGGCCAAGGTCGTCCACCTCTTCGAGGAGCTGGCCGGCGTGATGGAGAGCGGGTATCGACTCCGGCCCCACGACGTGGCCACCGCCATCCGAGTCCTGAAGGAGGATCCGGAGACCTCCCTCGTCGAATTCTTCCAGGGAACGGGTCTTCTGGCCTCCGTTCGCCGTCACGTGACGCCGCGCTCCTTGAACCAGCAGAGATATCTCCAGGCCATGCTGGATCACGACATCGTGGGCTCCATCGGTCCCGCCGGGACCGGGAAGACCTATCTCGCCGTGGCCATGGCCGCCGCGGCTCTCTCCGAAAAAACGGTTCGAAGGATCATCCTCTGCCGTCCGGCGGTGGAGGCCGGGGAGAAGCTGGGGTTCCTGCCGGGCGATCTGGCGGAGAAGGTGAACCCCTACCTTCGACCACTCTACGATGCGCTCTACGACCTGATCGGCTTCGACAAGACCTCGCGATTGATGGAACGGGGAACCATCGAGGTGGCTCCTCTGGCCTTCATGCGGGGCCGGACGCTCAACGACAGCTTCATCATCATGGACGAGGCCCAGAACACCACGTCGGAGCAGATGAAGATGTTCCTCACCCGCATGGGCTTCAACTCGAAGGTCGTGATCAACGGGGATCTGACCCAGGTGGATCTGCCCCCGGGAAAGATCCCGGGGTTGAGGGAAGCGGAGATCATCCTCGGCGGCGTGGAGGGGATCGCCTTCATCTACTTTACCGAGCGGGACGTCGTCCGCCATCATCTGGTCCAGAGGATCGTTTCGGCCTATGATCGACACGAGGGGCGGCCCGAACGGGGGGTGGAAGAGCCCTCTCACCACACGGTGAGCTGACTCCGTCCATCCTCTAGAGGATTCGAGCATGACGCGCAGGGGAATCCAACGCCGAGGGACTCGGAGCAGCAGCCCGACCGGCCGGGGGCGACGGGAGGATCGATGGCACCGGATCCTCCGCTGGACCAAGGACCACTGGCAACGGCTCCTGGCCTACGACCCCTTCTGGATCCTGCTCTTCCTGGGAACGGTCACCTGGGTCCTCTCTCCTTCCCAGGGCCGGTGGGAGGCCGCCGCCCTGGACCCGGGGACCATCGCACCCCGAGATTTCGTGGCCCCCCGCGACGCCCTGATCCCGGACGAGGAGGCGACCAAGGACCGGCGAACCCGGGCCGAGGAGGAGGTCCTTCCCGTCTACGACCTCGACCCCGCGGCTGCGGACCGGGTCGAGGAGGAGATCTCGAAGCTCTTCCGACGCGGCCGGGAGCTCCTGACGACGGAGGCTCCGGAAGAGACCGGAGATCGAAGCCCAAGGGAGGTCGAGGGGGAGTCGCAGGAGACGACGGAGCAGGACGCAGAGGGACCGCCCGACGAGCTCACTCTGGCCGAGCTGACCGGCGAGCTCCAGGAGGGCGTCCGTCTCACCCTGGACCCGGAACAGACTCGGATCCTCCGGGAGCGAGAGTTCTCGGAGACACTGGAAAATCGACTCGAGGCGGTGGTCGACCGGATTCTCGAACGGGGAGTGGTGGCGGGCAAGACCGTCCTCCTGGAAAACCGGGCCCGGGGGATCCAACTCCGGAACCTGGAACGGGGCACCGAACGACGCCAGTTGGACCTCTACGGCTACCTGGACTACCCGGAGGATGTGCGGGAGGCCGTGGCGACGGAGCTACGGGGCTGGGCGGACTTTGCGGAGGAGGCCCGGGGACAGCTCCGGCGATTCCTGGTGACGAACATCTCGCCCAACCTGCACCTGAACCAGCGGGAGACCCTCCGACGCCAGGAGAGGGCCGCCGCCGAGGTGGAGCCGGTCTACACGGGGGTGCGACAGGGCCAGGTCATCGTTCGCCAGGGAGATCAGATCGACGCCGGGACGGCACGGATCCTGGCCGCCCTTGCCCCCGAAAGAGATCTCGGGGCTCGGATCCTCCCGATTCTGGGCACCTTCCTCTTCAGCGGCCTCATCGTCCTCGTTCTCTGGCTCGGCGTCCGGAGGAAGGGGATCGCCCAGACCAAACGGGAGACGGTCCTCGGAGAATCGCTCCTGCTCTTGCTGGCGTCGATTCTGGGAGCCAGGCTCTGCGTGCTCCTGGCCGACGGTCTGGCCGACTCCCTCCTGTCGGCTCCCTTTCGGACCGCCGCCAACTACTACTACGCCGTCCCCTTCGCCGCCCTGGCCCTGGTCGCCGTCCTGCTCTACGGCCGAGGGCTGGCCCTCCTGTTGGCCCTCTCCCTGTCGGTGTTGGCACCGGTCCTGGTCGGGGGCGCCGGAGCGGAGATGGTGATCTTCTGCCTGGCCGGCTCGATGGCGGCGATTCTCACCGTGGACCACTATCAGTTCAAGCAGCGCTCCCTTCTCGTCCGGGCAGGCGCCGTGGTGGGCCTGGTCAACGCCGTGGCCATCCTGATGCTCTTCGCGCTGTCCAGGGGACCCGGGGACGCGGCCGGAGAGGGAAGCCTCTGGCTCCCGCTGGTCTGCGCCCTGGCGGGAGGGGTCCTGGTGGCCGGAGTCACGAGCTTCACGGTGCCGGTTCTGGAGTCCCTCTACTCGGTGACCACCGGAATCAAGCTCGTGGAGCTGGCCAACACGAACCTCCCCGTCCTACGCCGTCTGGCCTTCGAGGCGCCGGGGACCTTCCAGCACTCTCTCATGGTGGCCAATCTCGCGAAAGCGGGTTGCGAGGCGATCGAGGCCGATTCCGTCCTCGCCTACACCGGGGCCCTCTACCACGACATCGGCAAGGTCTTCCGACCGGAGTACTTCGTCGAGAACCA
>JAWVZJ010000320.1:0-3688 GCA_033722255.1 Thermoanaerobaculia bacterium
CAGGCGTGTATCGCGGCCCGGCACTTCCCGGAGGAGATTCAGCTCCACGTCAACATCTGTCCCGCCCGGCTCAGGGAGCCCGGGATCGCCGAGGACGTGGGCTCCGTGCTGGCCGAATCCGGGCTCGACGGCCGCCGGCTCTCCCTGGAGCTCACGGAGAGCGCGATCCTCCACGATCCCGAGACCGCGGCCACCCGCCTGATGGCCCTGCACGATCTCGGGGTCCGTCTCGCCCTCGACGACTTCGGCACCGGGTACTCTTCCCTCAGTCACGTCCGGCGATTCCCCGTCGACACCGTGAAGATCGACCGCACCTTCGTGGACACCCTGGGATCGGAGACCGACGGGCTCAACCTGGTGGAGGCCATCGTCCGATTCGGTCAGGGGCTCAACCTGGACATCGTGGCCGAAGGGGTCGAGACCGAGACTCAGCTCGAGATCCTGGAGAGCCTGGGATGTGGATTCGCCCAGGGCTTCTTCCTGGCCCGCCCGGCACCTTTGACCCGGATCCGGGAGATGTTCGAGTAGGGGATCCCCGCTTCCCGGAGGTCGTGCCGGGTGGACCCCGCAGTGGGGATAGCCTCTACACTCCCTCCCCATGGAACGAAGAGACCGAGAACGCCTCCGGGACGAACGCCGGAGGCACGGACGACGGTGGTTGTCGGCGCTGGGTCTGGCCTGCCTCCTGATCCTCCCGGGTTGCGGCGCTCCGGAGCCGGAGAACGTCATCGTGGTCCTGGTGGACACGGTTCGGACGCAGAACCTGGGCGTCTACGGCTACGAGCGGGACAACACGCCCCGCCTCGCGGCCCTGGCCCGGGAGGGATTCCTGTTCGAAGACCTGCGCTCCCAGGCTCCCTGCACCTACCCTTCGGCCAACTCGATCCTCACGGGACGGGACGGGACCCACTTCTGGGTCCAGGAGGGACGCCGGATCGGGATTCCCGAAGGGATCCCATCCCTGGCCGAGATCCTGGGGGAGCGGGGATGGAGCACCGCCGCCGTCTCCGCCTCCCCGATCGTGCGCAAGAGCCCCAGCGAGCACAACCCCCACGGAGGATTCGATCGGGGATTCGAGATCTTCGACGAGAAGTGCCTATGGAACCGGGCCTCCTGCGTCAACGACCGGGCCCTGGAACATCTCGAGAGCCTGCCGGAGCCCTTCCTCCTCTACCTCCACTACATGGACCCCCACGATCCCTACCGCCCACCGAGCCACCGGTTTTCGAGCCCCGGATTCCAGGGGGAACCCTTCGTGGAGCGGGGGGATCCCAATCCGATCGCCGAGGGCCTCTACGGAGAGGACGGAGACGCAGATCCTCCGGTCAGCCCCTCCGGTCTGGAGCATCTGACCCGCCTCTACGACGACGAGATCGCCTACTTCGACGAACGTCTGGGGAACCTGATCGACGAGCTGAGCTCCCGGGGACTCCTGGAGAGATCGATTCTGGCCGTGATCTCGGATCATGGAGAGGAGTTCCTGGAGCACGGCCACATCAAGCACTGCCATACCCTCTACGACACGGAGATCCACACCCCGATGATCCTCCGGATCCCGGGGGCCCGGAATCCCCGCAGGGTCTCGGCTCTGGCGCAGAACCTCGATCTCGTCCCCACCGTTCTGGACTATCTGGGAGTGGAGACCGGTCTTCCCCTGGACGGGCGGAGTCTTCGGCCCCTGATCGAATCCGGGACGCCGGTCCACGACCGGGTCTTCTCCGCCTACGGAGACCTCCGGGCCGTCCACGCCGGGGACTACAAGCTGTTGATGAATCTCCGGACCGAGGAGGTCGAGCTCTACGAGATGTCCTCGGACCCGGGGGAGACGACGGACGTCGCCGGTCGACACCCCGCGAAGGTCCGGGAGCTTCAGCGCGCCCTGTCCCGATGGATTCGGGAGGTCGAGGGGGTCTCGGACCGGGAGGAGGCTCTCCGGCGAGGGGAGGAAGCGGTCCAGCGTCTCCGGGCCCTCGGCTACGTGGAGTAGGGCCGAAAGGAAGGGGCCCGGACCGACTCGCTCGCGGGAGGTGCCCTTGCGGGCCATTCCTCGGCCCGGTAATCTTCCTCTCCGGGCGCCGAAGTTCACCCTGCCAGCGACTCTCGGACCCCCTGAACCCGAACCAGATCGCGGGACCACCACCAACCAATCAAGGAGAGAAACGATGCACTTTCGACAGCTCCGCCGAACCGCCCTGATCCTCGCCACCGCCCTTCTCTGCTCGGGACTGGCCTTCGCCGCCGACCGGTACATCGAAACCGACGACTACGAAGACGGCGAGGAGGTGGTAGGCGAGTTTTTCGGGGACGAGGAGTATTCGAAGATCGTCGACGACATCGAGCGCAACGACATCGAGTTCGACTGGGGCTGGGTGAAACACCAGAGCAAGAAGGACCACAAGCCGAAGAACCTGGCCTTCTCCCTGGCAGACTACGACTCCATCCGGATCGCCCAGCCCGAGAATCACGCCCTGGAGCTCCTGGAGGGGATCGAAGAGGAGGTCCAGAGCTATTTCGTCCGGGCCTTCGAGCGGGAGGATTTCACCGTGGTAACCGATCCCGGGGCGGAGGCCGATCTCTTCCTGGACATGGCCATCGTGGATCTGAAATCCGGGGAGACCTCCGTGGGCTGGATCGACATCGATCCCTTCCTCGAGCTCGAGATCGAGATCACCGACACCGCCACCGGTGAGACCCTGATGCTGGTCCGGCACCAGGCCCACTCCTCCAAGCCCGCTGTCGCCGCCGGGCGCATGGCCGGGGAGATCGTCCGCTTCCTGGAGTGATCTCGGGGCTCCCTCAGGATGACCGTTCCGGTCGCCCCAGGAGGAAGCCCTGGACCAGGTCGCACCCCCGGTCTCGCAGCCACTCGAGCTGCTCCTCCGTCTCCACGCCCTCGGCCACGATCTCCATCCCCAGGGATTGGCCCAGGAGGATCGTGCCCTGGATCAGCTGCTCACCCCGGGAGCTGGTCCCGATCTCTCTCACCAGGGACCGGTCGATCTTGAGACGACGGAACGGCATGTTCCGCAGGTAGGTCACGGACGCGAAGCCCGATCCGAAGTCGTCCATGGCGATCCGGATGCCGATCTCGTGGAGCTCCCGGAGGGTCCGGTGGCTGGCCCCCGGGTTCCGGAGAGCGGCGCTTTCGGTGACCTCGAGAACGACCCGTGAGGGATCGACCCCCGTCTCCTCCAGGAGTCCCTGGAGGGCCGCCGTCAACCCCCTCTGGTGGAGAGACGCCGGAGAGAGATTGACGGACAGCTCCAGGTCCCCGTCGGCCCGGGACGCGATCCCGGGGAAGTCCCGGAGCGCCCGTCGGAGGACAAACCGATCCAGGGACCGGATCAGATCGGACTCCTCGGCCAGGGAAACCAGCTCCGCCGCCGGCACCTCCTCTCCCTCCCGGGGCCACCGGACCAGTGCCTCCACCCCCGCCCGGGATCCGTCGGCCACCCGGAACACCGGCTGGTAGGCCAGAATCAGCCGGTCCTCCGCCACCGCCTCCCGCAGCTCCGCCTCCAAGGCCAGGCGCTCCCGGCTGTAGGGGCTCCACTCCGAGTCGAAGACCGAGTACTCGATTCCGGAGTCCTTCGCCCGATACATGGCGATGTCGGCGTGCTTCAAGAGCTCCTCCAGAGTCTCTCCGTGCTCGGGGAACACGGCGATCCCCATGCTGCATCCCACGTGG
>JAWVZJ010000321.1:0-3675 GCA_033722255.1 Thermoanaerobaculia bacterium
CCGGGAGCTCGTGGCGAAGGAGCTCCTCGAGAGCCTGGAGGATTGAGCCTTGCGCAACGGAATTCTCCTCGTGGACAAGGAGGTGGGCCTGACCTCCCACGACGTGGTGGTCCAGGCCCGGAAGATCTTCCGGCAGAAGAAGATCGGCCACTGCGGAACCCTGGATCCCGACGCCACGGGCCTCCTGGCCCTCACCGTCGGCAAGGCCACCCGCCTGACCCGGTTCTTCATCAAGGCTCCGAAGGTCTACCGGGGAATCGTCCGTTTCGGGATCGCCACCGACACCTACGACGCGGCCGGCGAGGTCGTGGACGAGGCACCCACCGACCACATCACCATGGAGCGGATCGAGCAGGCCATGAAGGAGCTGGAGGGCACCTACCTCCAGACGCCTCCCCCCTACTGCGCCAAGAAGATCGACGGGGTCAAGTACTACGAGCTGGCCCGCCAGGGCAAGGAGGTCCCCCTGGAGCCCAAGGAGGTGACGGTGTACTCCTTCGAGCCGGAGGGTGAGCTCGAGGACGACCGGATCGAGTTTTCCGTCTCCTGTGCCTCCGGGACCTACGCCCGGAGCCTGGCCTTCGACCTCGGCCGGAAGGTCGGCAGCGTGGCCCACCTCCATTCCCTCCGTCGCCTGGAGATCGGGCACTTCTCCGTCGAGCAGTCCGCCACCCTGGCGGAGATCCGGGAGGCAGTGGAGGCCGGGGAGGATCCCCCGGGCTGGATCCCCTTCGACGAGGTCCCCCTCCCCTTCGGCGAGGCCATCACCGATCCCCAGCAGGAGAAGCGTCTCGTCCACGGCCAGACCGCCCTCCTCCGGAATCTGGAGGGGGACGAGGGGGACTGGATCAAGCTCGTGAACCAGAGACGGGAGTTCATCGCCGTGGGAACCGTGGTGGAGAGGATCGGCACCGGGGGATCCGGCGTCGTCCAGCCCAGGATCGTGTTCCGTTGACCTGCCCGCCCCCCTCGTGAAACCCGTCCTGAAACCCCGTCTGATAGAGTGTGCCCCGGGATTCGTGTCGCCGGCCAACGTGCGCCCCTGGAAGCCCGGAAACCGAAATCACAGCAAGAGACAGTAAGAGAACGTTTGGAGGACAGACCGTTGGCTCGAACAGCTGAGGCAAGACAAGAGATCATCGAGGAGCACCGGCTCCACGAGAACGACACGGGATCGCCGGAGGTGCAGATCGCCCTCCTGACGGATCGCATCCAGAGACTCACCGAACATTTCAAGGAGCACGAGCAGGATCACAACGGCCGCCGAGGCCTCCTGCAGCTCGTCGGCCGACGCCGACGGCTCCTGGACTACCTGAAGAGCAAAGACCTCGAGCGCTACCAGAAGACGATCGAGAGCCTGGGCCTCAGAAAGTAGATCCCCCCGGTCTGCCTCGCCGGCGAGAGCCCGAACGCGTAGCAGGCCTTCGCTCCCGAGATTTCCAAGTACCGTCGCCGGCGGCCCCGCAGCGGGCTCGCCGGCACCCACGAACAGGCGTCGTCCCCGACCACCGAAGGCCCTGCATTATTCGAGAGCGGTCCGACACCGGCTTCCCGGCCGGAGGGCCCGAACCGCTCCCGAATAGTGCAGGAACGGCGGAGGAAGACGATGCCTCCAATCCGAGGTAGAGATGATGCAAGAAAAGCAAGCTCAGATCGGCGGCCAGGCCATGACCTTCGAGTCGGGCCGGGTCGCCCGGCAGGCGGACGGCTCCGTCCTGGTCCGGTACGGCGATACCGTCGTCCTGGCCACGGCCTGCATGGAGAAGGGAGAGGCCAGGAAGCGCCCCTTCCTCCCCCTCACCGTCGATTACCGTGAGTACACCTACGCTGGCGGGAGGATCCCGGGAGGGTTCTTCAAGCGGGAAGGACGGCCCAACGAGAAGGAGACCGTCACCGCCCGGCTGATCGACCGGCCTCTCCGGCCCCTCTTCCCCGAGGGCTACTTCAACGAGACCCAGATCATCGGCTTCGTCCTGTCCGCCGACGGGCAGAACGATCCCGACATCCTGGCCCTGAACGGCGCCTCCATGGCCCTGGCCCTCTCGGACATCCCCTTCTACCACCAGATCGGAGCGGTCCGGGTGGGGATGATCGAGGGCGAGATCACGATCAATCCCACCAACAGCCAGCGGGACATGTCCCAGCTCGACCTGATCGTGGCCGGGACCCGGGACGGTGTGGTCATGGTCGAGGCCGCCGCCAACCAGGTGCCGGAGGAGGCGGTCCTGGACGCCATCTTCACCGCCCACGAGGAGATCCAGAAGATCCTGGACGTCCAGGACGAGATGGTCGAGGCTCTGGGCAAGGAGAAGCCGGAGTGGGAGACCCCCGAGGCCTATCCCCAGGAGCTCCACGACCAGGTCAAGGACCAGATCTACGGCGCCATGAAGGACGCCATGCTGGAACCCGGGGGCAAGTTCGAGCGCAAGGCGAACCTGGACGCCGTCACCAAGGCCCACCTGGAGAAGGTGCCGGAGGAGGAAGAAGAGCGCCGCGAGCAGCTAAAGAAGATCTTCAAGAGCCTGGAGGAGGAGATCCTCCGGGAGGTGGTCCTCCAGGAGAAGAGCCGCCTGGACGGCCGCGACCTCGACGAGATCCGGACGATCGACATCGAGGCGGGGACGCTCCCCCGGACCCACGGATCCGCGATCTTCACCCGGGGCGAGACCCAGGCCCTGGTCTCGGTGACCCTGGGGACCAGCCGGGACGCCCAGATCATCGAGGAGTACGAGGGGGAGAGCAAGCAGAAGTTCCTCCTCCACTACAACTTCCCGCCCTTCTCCGTGGGCGAGGTGAAGTTCCTCCGGGGACCCGGTCGCCGGGAGATCGGACACGGGGTGCTGGCCCGCCGAGCCCTGACGCCGCTGCTGCCCCACGAGGACGATTTCGGCTACACCGTCCGGGTGGTCTCGGACATCCTGGAGTCCAACGGCTCCTCGTCGATGGCGAGCGTCTGCGGCGGGTCCCTGGCCCTCTTCGACGCCGGGGTTCCCATGCTCTCGCCGGTGGCCGGCCTGGCCATGGGCCTGATCAAGGGAGACGACGGCTTCGCCGTCCTCTCGGACATCGCCGGAGACGAGGCCCACTACGGAGACATGGACTTCAAGGTGGCCGGGACCCGGGAGGGCATCACCGCCCTCCAGATGGACATCAAGATCAAGGGCGTGACCAAGGAGATCATGGGCCGGGCCCTGGAGCAGGCCCGCGACGGCCGCTTCTTCATCCTCGACAAGATGGACGAGGTGATCTCCACTCCCCGCGGCGAGATGTCGAAGTACGCGCCGCGCCTCGAGATGCTCGAGGTCCCGGTGGACAAGATCCGCGACATCATCGGCCCCGGAGGCAAGACGATCCGGAGCATCACGGAGGAGACCGGGTGCGAGATCGAGGTCGAGGACTCGGGCAAGGTCAAGATCTACGCGCCGTCCGGCGTCGCCGCCAAGCGCGCCCGGGAGATCATCGAGCGCCTGACCGAGGTGCCCGAGGTGGGAAAGACCTACACCGGGCCGGTCCGCCGGATCGAGCCGTTCGGCGCCTTCGTCGAGATCCTCCCCGGTCACGACGGACTGCTCCACATCTCGGAGCTCGCCCCCTACCGGGTCGGCGAGGTCCGGGACATCGTCAAGGAGGGCGACGAGGTGACCGTCAAGGTCCTCGACTACGACGAGTCGAGCG
>JAWVZJ010000322.1:0-3666 GCA_033722255.1 Thermoanaerobaculia bacterium
AGGAGTCCCGGACGACGTCCCCGAGGTCACGGTCCAGGGTCCTCTCCCCCTTTTCCGGCTCGTCTCGAAGGCCGGTCTCAGCCAGAGCAACAACGAGGCCCGACGTCTCGTCGATCAGGGAGCCGTGTCCCTGGACGGAGAGAAGCTCTCCGACCCCACCCGGGAGATCCCGCTCTCCGACGAGCCGATCCTCCTGAAGGTCGGGAAGCGCCGGTTCGCCCGGGTCCGGATCGAGGGCTGACGGACCGCCTCTCCCGTCCCACAGAGCCATGCGCGAGCCCACCGACCGGGACGCTCCGAAATCGAGCGACGGGGACTCCACGCCGGACGCGGCGGGCTCGACTCCGCGGACGGAGTCGGGTCAGGATCCCAACCTGTCCCTGGGCTGGAGGATCTTCTTCCTGATCAGCGGCTGGATCCTCCTGCTCATCGGGATCGCGGGGCTCGCCCTCCCCGGAATCCAGGGGATCCTGACCATCCTCCTGGGTCTGGCCCTCCTGGGTCTGGTCAGCAATCTCGTCCACGGTCTCCTGGAACGGCTGATGAAGCCCTGGCCCCGGGCCTGGAACCGGATGGAGGAGCTGCGCCGGAAGATCTTCGAGAAGCTCTCCTGACCCGGGAATCGCCGGATCCGACGGATCCGAGGAGGGCGAAACTCCCCGGAGCCTGGCTCGACCCGGAGAATCGATCCAGGTGCCGACGACGGGGTCCCGGGGAGATGGTGCGGGAGACGGGCCGCCGACGAGCGCCGTGAGGGGGCCTGCAAGCCGCGGGGCACCCGCGTTTCCCCTTCGACGGGCTCGCGAAACCTCCCGAGGCGCCGCTACCGCTCTTCCAGGGGCACCCAATGGCGCTCGGTGGGACCAGTGTAGATCTGCCGGGGACGATAGATCCGGTTGCCGGGATCGTTCCTCATCTCCACCCACTGGGCGATCCATCCAGGGAGTCGACCGAGGCTGAACATCACCGTGAACATGTTGGTGGGGATGCCCATGGCTCGATAGAGGATCCCGCTGTAGAAGTCCACGTTCGGATAGAGGCGCCGGTCGACAAAGTAGTCGTCCTCCAGGGCGACCCGCTCCAGGTTCTTGGCGATCTCCAGGAGGGGGTCCTCCTTCCCCATCGCCTCCAGGACCTCGTCGGCAGCCGACTTCAGGATCTCGGCCCGGGGATCGAAGTTCTTGTACACCCGGTGGCCGAAGCCCATCAACCGGAAGTCGGAATCCTTGTCCTTTGCCAGGTCCACGTACTTCTCGTAGCTCCCCTCGTCCTGGCGGATCCTCTCCAACATCTCGATCACCCGCTGGTTCGCCCCGCCGTGCCGAGGACCCCAGAGGGCGCAGATTCCCGCCGCGATGGAGGCGAAGAGGTTGGCGTCCGAGCTCCCGACCATCCGGACGGTGGAGGTCGAGCAGTTCTGCTCGTGGTCGGCGTGGAGGATGAGGAGCAGGTTCAGGGCCCGGTCCAGGACCTCCGGCGGGTCGTAGGGCTCCGCCGGGACCGCGAACATCATGTGCAGGAAGTTCTCGGTGAAGGAGAGCTCGTTCTTCGGGTACATGAAGGGCTGGCCGATCGACTTCTTGTAGGAGAACGCCGCGATGGTCCGGACCTTGGAGAGGAGGCGGATGATGTTGAGGTCGACGTTCTCGTCTCCCTCCGTCCGGGGGTAGTAGGCGGAGAGGGACGCCACCATGGCCGACAGGATCGCCATGGGATGGGCCGTGGCCGGGAAGCCGGCGAAGAAGTTCTTCATGTCCTCGTGGAGGAGGCTGTGGTACGTGAGCTGATGGTCGAACTCCTCCAGCTCCTCCGCCGTCGGGAGCTCGCCGTAGACCAGGAGATAGCAGACCTCGGTGAAGGAGGCCTTCTCCGCGATCTCCTCGATCGGATACCCGCGGTAGCGGAGGATTCCCTCCTCCCCGTTGATGAAGGTGATGTCGCTGGTACAGGACCCGGTGTTGCCGAATCCGTTGTCCAGGGTCACCGCCCCGGTCTCGGACCGGAGCTTCGAGATGTCGAGACCGATCTCCCCCTCCGAGCCCTCGACGACGGGCAGCTCGGTTTCGCGGTCGTGAAAGGTCAGCTTTGCAGAGCTCATTGAGAACCTCCGGTACAGGCGAGAGTCGAAGGGATACGGATGTCGAAGGGGACCGCCGGCCGTCGGCGATCGGGAGCGTCTCCCGGGGATCGGAGCTGGCCGCCGTGTCGAAGGCCCCGGATCGACGCGGAAAGACGATCAGAACTCGAGCCGCGCCGCGGAACCTCTTCGTTCCCCAGGAATCTTAACCCTGCTCCGGAGGGCAGGCAAGATTCGCCGCGCCGCGGCAAGCCGGCTCTCGCGGTCGTCTCGTCAAACACCGGGCACCTCGGCCCCCCACAGGAGCTTGTGGAGCTGGAGCTGGATCCGGACCGGGAGCCGGTCCTCGAGGATCCACTCGGCCAGGATCCGAGGCTCGATCTCTCCGTGGACGGGAGAAAAATGGACCGGACAGCGGCTGGCCACCCGACGCTCTCGGACCAGCTCCCGGGCCCACTCGTAATCCGTCCGGTCGGCGAGGACCATTTTCACCTCGTCTCCGGGCCGGAGATCGTCGAGGTTGGGCCAGAAGTTGTTCTCCGCCTCTCCGCTTCCGGGACACTTGACGTCGAGGATGCGCCGGACCCTGGGGTCGACCCCGCGGGCGTCCAGGCCTCCTCCCGTCTCCAGGAGGACCTCGTAGCCCTCGTCGCAGAGGCGGGTCAACAACCGATCCGACCCGGGCTGAAGAAGGGGCTCTCCGCCGGTCAGCTCCACCAGTCGACAGTCGAAGCCCCGGACCGCCTCCACGATCTCGTCGATCTCCATCCACCGTCCGCCGGAGAAGGCGTACTCGGTATCGCACCAGCGGCACCTCATCTGGCATCCGGTGAGACGGACCAGGACGCAGGGTCGGCCGGAGTGGGTCGACTCCCCCTGAATGGAGTGGAAGATCTCCCAGACCTTGAGGGGTCGCTCCGGAGACGGCCGTGGGCCGGAGAACTCGGACTTCGAAAGCGGTGAGTCCTCGGTCACGGCTCGTAGACGGCACAGGCGGAGTCGGTCTCCCACACCTCGATTCTCCGCAGCCGGAGCCCCCTCTCCCGGGGAAGTCTCTCGGCGATCTCGGAGAAGACGTGCTCGGCCAGCAGCTCCGCCGTGGTGTTGGTCTCGTCGAAGGGGGGAATCTCGTTGATCACCCGGTGGTCGAAGGGCTCCAGGACCTCCGCCGCCATCGCCTTGAGCTTCGCGAAGTCCAGGACCATCCCCAGGGAATCCAGCTCGTCGGAGGCCACCCAGATCCTCACCCGGTAGTTGTGGCCGTGGAGGTTCTCGCAGCCTCCTTCGTGGCCCCGGATGGCGTGACCGGCGGCGAACCGGAACTCCTTGCACACGGTGTACATCAGGCCGCCTCCCGGGAGCCGACGAGAAGCTCCACCGTCTCCGGCAATCCCTCCTCCAGGGAGCGCGGTTCCCACTCCAGGCGCTCCCGGGCCCTCCGGTCGTCGAAGGCCCAGTGCCGGGAGAGGGTCTCGATCTGCTCCCGGTTCGCGGGGAATCCCTTCCCCAGGAGTCGGAGGATCGGGCCCAGCAACCGGTGCGCCCAGCGAGCCGTCGTCACCGAGATCTCTCGCCCCGGGGGATCCACT
>JAWVZJ010000323.1:0-3660 GCA_033722255.1 Thermoanaerobaculia bacterium
AGCCCGAGGAGAGCGTCCTCCACGTCCGTTCGGCCTCCCGCCTGGGGTATCAGGACTTCGGTGTCAATCGCCGGCGGGTGGAGCGGCTCCGGGAAGAGCTCCAGCAGGAGTGAAACTCCCTGATGGTTGCAGAAGACGTCGGCCCTGTCCCCGGTGGCTGCTTCGGTTCCGGGCGAAGGGGTGCGTGACCGGGTCACGAAGGCCATGGAGCTGACTCTCGACAAGCTGCTGGAGGTGGTCTCGACCCACCCGGATCCCCTCTTCATCATCACCGAGAGCGGTACGTACAAAGGGGTCTTCGGTGGCGGGGACCGGAACTACTACCACGACGGTTCCGGTCTCGTCGGGAGCAGGTTCCACGACGTGATGCCCGTGGAAAAGGCGGACTGGTTCCTGGAGCAGGTGAAGAGGGCGTTTCGGGAGGGGCCGGTCCTCACCGTGGAGTACAATCTGGCCGGCAGCGAGGTGGAGGGGGTGGACACCGCCCGGGGTCCGGCCGGCGAGCTCTGGTTCGAGGGCCGCATCCAGCCCCTGGCCTTTCCGATCGACGGGGAGCGGGCCGTGGTCTGGGCGGCCCGGAACATCACGCGCCGCCACGAGCTCGAGGCCCGGTTGAGGCGGATGAGCGAGACCGACGAGCTGACCGGCGCCTACAACCGACGGAAGCTGCTCCAGGAGCTCGAGAGGATGTACCGGGAGCTCCGTCGGTACGATCGCCGGACGGCGTTGCTGATGATCGACCTGGACGACTTCAAGGAGGTCAACGATCGATACGGCCATCTGGTCGGCGACGAGGTGCTTCGTCGGGTCACCCGAAGACTCCAGGAGAACCTGCGGGAGGTGGATCTCCTCTCCCGATTCGGCGGGGACGAGTTCGTGGTGCTGCTGCCCGACACGGGCCTGGACGCGGCCCGGGATGCTGCCGAGCGGCTGCGGGGGGCCGTGGGGAGGGGGGCCGTGACCCACGATGGCCGAAGAATTCCCGTGTCGATCAGTGTCGGCATCGGTGTCATGGAGAGGGAGGACCCGGATTTCGAGGCGATCCTCGGGAGGATCGACAGGGCTCTTCACCAGGCCAAGGATTCCCGGAGGAGTCGTATCGTGGTCGCCGATACCGGATGAGTCGTACCGACGGTGCCGGCTCGGAGATGGGACTGGTATCCTCCGGACCGTCGCCGAGGACGCCGTCCTCTCGTCGTTGATCCAGATTCCTCCAGGAGGTCCCGGATGCCAGTCGTCATCGTGAAGTACAAGGGAGAGCATCGTATCGAGGTGGAGGAGGGGACCCGTCTCGTCCACGCCGTGGAGCGGGCCGGAGTCGAGATCGGACACCGGTGCGGGGGGTTCGCCAAGTGCACCACCTGTCGAGTGGAGTTCCACGACGGGGAGCCGGAGAAGATGACCGAGGCGGAAGCGACCCGTCTTCGACAGGGCGAGCTCACCGACGTCCGCCTGGCCTGCCAGATCCCGGTGGAGGAGGACATGACGGTCCGGCCGGTGATGGTCCTGGAGGATCAGCCCTGGAGTGATGCCGGCCCGGAGCCGGAGGAGCGGATCACGCCGGAGCCGATCTGGGTTACCAGGTCGGCCCTTCGCGGGGCTTGAGCTCGGTCCTCCTCCTGACCGGGCGTCCCGGAGTCGGCAAGACCACGGTCCTCCGGAGGGTGGCCGAGTCCCTGGGGGACCGGAGGCTGGCCGGCTTCTACACCGAGGAGATCCGGGATGAACGGGGGCATCGGCGAGGCTTCCGGGGTATCCCCTTCGCTGGAGGCGAGGAGCGGACGATCGCCTCCACCGAGATCTCCGGCGGTCCCCGGGTGAGCAAGTACGGGGTGGACGTGGAGGCCGTCGACCGCCTGGTGGAGGAGACCCTCATCGATGTCGACGATGCGCACCTGGTTCTCCTGGACGAGATCGGGAAGATGGAGTGTCACTCGGAGGAGTTCGTGGAGGCGGTGAAGGTGCTCCTGGAAGGGGATCTTCCCCTGGTCGCCACCGTGGCAGGACGGGGCGGGGGATTCATGGCCCGGGTCCGGGAGCACTCGGACGCGGAGCTCGTGGAGGTCACGAAGGAGAACCGGGACGAGCTCCCGGAGCGAGTGATGGGCTGGATCGAGGAGGTCGGGCGCGAGTGAGCCGCTACCGCCCAACGACCTCGGCCAGGGCCTCGACGGCGTCGTCGAGCTGGCTCCGGCTCAGGTAGGGGGCCGGACCGAGACGGAGGGTCGTGCGGCGGGAGTCCGTGTAGACCCCTCGTTCCAGGAGCTCCGCCCGGATCTCCGCCGCCCGAGGAGCTTCCAGGGCCAGGAATCCCCCCTGGCGTTCCAGGGGCACGTCGGGGCGACGGATCCGATCCGGCGGGAGATCCAGGAGGTCGAAGCGCTCCCGGAGTCTCCCGACCTGCCACTGGCTCGCCTTCCGGAGCTTTTCCGGTGCCATCTCGAGGTCCCGAAAGAAGTCGAAGACCGCGGCTCCTCGGTAGTGACTCACCGGATCGAAGGTCCCGCCCATGAATCGGTGATAGCCGGGTCCGTAGGGAACCTCGCCCTCGGGCATTCGGCTCCGCGAGTCGAAGGCCGCGAACCAGCCGGTGGCCACCGGTCGCAACGCACAGTCCGGGGGGGTGCGGAGGAAGGCGTTGCCCTCTCCGAGCTGACAGTACTTGTAGCCGCCGCCGACGACGTAGGCCTCGTCTAGGCCCGCGTCTTGCAGATCGAGGGGGAGGACGTTCAGGTGATGGTAGACGTCCAGGACGAGGATGGCGCCGTGCTGCCGGCATGCCGCCAGGGTCGGGCGGAGATCTCCGGCGATCTCCCCGGTGGAGAAGAACACGGTGGAGACGAGGCAGACCGCCGTCCGGTCGTCGACGGCCTCGGCCAGGCGTTCTCCGACCTCGTCGACGGGCTCCGCCGGAATCCAGTCGACCTCGATGCCCTCTTCCGCCATCCGGAGGAGCTGTCGCCGGGCGGAGTAGAACTCCCGGTCCGTGGTAACGGCCCGGGGCCGTTCCTTCCAGTCCAGAGCCGAGAAGAGACGGACCAGGAGATCGTGGGTGCTCTGGGAGAGGGTGATGGGACCCTCGGGGCCGCCCAGGAGCCTGCGGTACCCCTCCTGGACCCGCTCCGTGGCGGCGAAGGCCCGCTCCCACTTGGAGTCCACGAGCTCGGCGGCGTCGGTCCAGGACCGGTCCAGCCCTCGTCGAGCCCGATCCGGCCAGGCCTGGTGGGAGTGTCCCGTGAGGAGGAGGCGCTGGGCCACCCGGAACTCCCGGTAGTGCTCCGCCAGGGGATTCGGGTTCTCCCGGACCCAGGCCGGGTCGAACGCCGGTTGAGAGCCGGAGCTCACAAGTGCACCCGGATCGCCCAGAGGTCGGGGAAGAGGGGCTTGAAGAGGGTGGAGCGGAGGTACTCGGCGCCGGCGGAGCCCCCGGTTCCCTGCTTGGTCCCGATCGTGCGCTCCACCATCTTCACGTGGCGGTACCGCCACTCCTGGAGCCCCTCGTCGAGATCCACGAGACGCTCGCAGACCTGGCTGGCCAGGGGGTCCTCGCGGTAGACACGGAGGAGGACGTCCTGCACCTCGCTCGATTCCGGCGTGGGTTCCGTGACGTCCCGCTCCAGGACCTCCCGGGGCACCCCGTAGCCGAGGCCGTCGAGATCC
>JAWVZJ010000324.1:0-3652 GCA_033722255.1 Thermoanaerobaculia bacterium
AGGATCGCCCTGGAGACCCTGGAGATCTACGCTCCGATCGCCCACCGGTTGGGGATGTCGAAGGTCAAGGGCGACCTGGAGGATCTCGCCTTCTACTTCCTCTACCCCCATCAGTTCGCGGAGGTCCACGAGAAGCTCCGGGAGAAGATCTCCGTGGGGAAGAAGGCCACCGAGGAGATCCGGGCCCGTCTGGCGGAGAGCCTGGAGGCCGCCGACATCGACGCCGAGATCAGCTCCCGGGTCAAGCGGTACTACTCGATCTACCAGAAGCTGCGACGACAGGGCATCGACATCGCCCAGCTCTACGACTACCTGGCGTTCCGGATCGTGACCCGAACCGTCCGGGACACCTACGCCGCCCTGGGCGTGGTCCACCAGAGCTGGCGACCGGTCCCCGGGCGATTCAAGGACTACATCGCCATGCCGAAGCCGAATCTCTACCAGTCTCTCCACACCACCGTGGTGGGGGAGGAGGGACAGCCTTTCGAGGTGCAGATCCGGACCCGGGAGATGGATCTCGTGGCCGAGGAGGGGATCGCCGCCCACTGGCACTACAAGGAAGGTGCCCGGGAGGAGGCGGAGGCCGATCCGGACATCCTCTGGCTGCGGCATCTCCTGGAGTGGCAGAAGGAGGTCAAGGACGCCAGGACCTTCCTCAACACCCTGAAGATCGATCTCTATCCCGACGAAGTGTACGTCTTCACCCCCAAGGGGGACGTCCATTCGTTCCCCCGGGGCGCGACCCCGATCGACTTCGCGTACAAGGTCCACACCGAGATCGGGCACCACTGCTCCGGCGCCCGGGTGAACGGGAAGCTCGTCCCCCTGAAGACTCCGCTCCGGAACGGGGACATGGTGGAGATCCTCACCGATCCCAACCGGCAGCCGAGCCGGGACTGGCTCAACATCGTCGCCACCTCCCGGGCCAAGAGCAAGATCCGCCACTGGCTGAACACGCAGCAGAAGGAGCGGGCGGTGGAGATCGGCAAGCGCCTCCTGGAGAAGGAGCTGCGCCGGTACAAGGTCAGCCCGAAGAAGGCCTTCGAGAGCGAGGAGCTGGAGGAATACCTTTCGGACCACGGGGTGTCCGGGATCGAGGACCTCTTCAGCCGGATCGGCTTCGGCAAGACGCCGGTGCGGCAGGTCCTGTCGGTCCTGGTGGAGAGGGACCGCCTGGACATCCCCCCGGAGAAGCCCGGCCCGATCCGGAAGGCGGTGGAGAGGATCCTTCCCTCCGGCTCTTCCCGGCCGATCCTGGTGAAAGGTTACGACGATCTCCTGGCCTACATGGCCAAATGTTGCAATCCCCTACCCGGAGAGGAGATCGTCGGGTACATCACCCGGGGACGCGGGGTCTCGGTCCATTCCGTGGATTGCCCCAACGTCAAGAACCTCCTCTACAACCCGGAGCGAGAGATCGAGGTCCGGTGGGCCCGGGGGGAGGAGGGGGTCTATCCCGTCAACCTCAAGATCGAGACCGAGGACGAGCCCGGGATGCTGGCCAGGCTGACAGAGGTGATCGCCAAGGGGGACAGCAATATCCGCCAGATCGAGGCGGAGTCGGTAGAGCCGAACCGGGGATTGATCCGGGTTCTGGTGGAGGTCAAGAGCAACAAGCACCTGGAGAAGCTGCGCCGGGGAATCGAAGACGTCGCCGGTGTGTTGGAGGTGGGCCGGGACATGAGCGCCGGCCGGAAGGCGAAGAAGGGCTGACGGGGGTCCGGGCTCCAGGGGAGCGGCGGGAGCCCGCGGTTCGGGCCCGCCTCGGGGGAGGAGAGGTCAGCGGAGACGAGACCGGCTCGAGTCCGAGAGGGGAGCTCGTCCGCGATCCCTCCGGGCTCGAGAGGGGAAGGTCGCCGGAGACCGTCCCCCGGCGGGGCTCAGGAGCTGGCCTCCTCCGGTTGCCAGTCCCGGGCCGGCGGCTTCCGGACCTTGCCCGATCGGAGGCACCTGGAGCAGACGTAGACGCGCTTCACACTCCCGTCGATCCAGGCCCGGACCTTCTGGAGATTCGGTCGGAAGGTCCGCTTGGAGACGTTGTGGGCGTGACTCACCTGGCCCCCGGCCTTGGTGCCTTTTCCGCAATACTCGCACTGTCTTGGCATGTCCCTCTCGACCTCTCTGTCGGTGGTTTGGTGGTACGTGGGGCGAATCGGTGGTAGACTCCCCCGGAGGATCAGGAACATTACCAGAAGGAGGCCGAGGGGGCAAGCGATGGGGGAGCGTTCTGAGGCGGCCCGGGAACGGCCGAGCCATGCCACGGCGATCTTGACAGGGTTTTCGAGTTCGGCTACGCTCCACCAAAGGTTTAAATTGGCGGAGCTAATTGCCATGAACACTGTGGTTTTTCGGGGATAGCCCGTGCTCTTTTCACGTGCGAAGGGGGTCGTCGGGCTCGACATCGGCAGCTCGGCCGTCAAGATGGCGGAGCTGAAGGAGAAGAAGGGGGATTACCAGCTTCAGAAGGTCGGGATCGAGCCCCTCTCTCCGGAGGCCATCGTGGACGGCTCCATCATGGACTCGTCCCTGGTGGTGGACGCCATCCATCGTCTCGGCGACGAGGCGAAGATCAAGAACGAGAAGTTCGCGACCTCCCTTTCCGGGCATTCGGTCATCATCAAGAAGATCCAGGTGCCCGCCATGTCCCTGGAGGAGCTTTCGGAGTCGATCCGCTGGGAGGCCGAGCAGTACATCCCCTTCGACATCAACGACGTACGTCTGGACTACGTCGTCCTCGAGGAGGAAGCCGGTCTCGGTGACACCGGTCAGATGGACGTGCTGCTGGTGGCGGTCAAGAAGGACAAGGTCAACGACTACATGTCGGTGATCAGCCAGGCCGGAAAGACCCCCGCCCTGGTGGACGTCGACGCCTTCGCCGTCCAGAACTGCTACGAGGTCAACTACGAGCTCGATCCCCTGAAGGTCGTGGCCCTGGTGAACATGGGGGCGACGGTGACGAACATCAATATCGTGGCCCGGGGGCAGAGCGTGTTCTGGAGGGACATCTCCTTCGGTGGGAACCAGTTCACCGAATCGCTCCAGCGGGAGTACAATCTCTCCTTCGACCAGGCGGAGCAGCTCAAGAGGGGACAGGACGTCGGCGGGCAGAACGCCGAAGAGGCGCTGCAGGTCCTGAACACGGTGTCCGGGGAGATGGCCTCGGAGATCCAGAAGACCTTCGACTTCTTCGCTGCGACCTCGTCGGAGGGTCCCGTGGACGAGCTCGTCGTCTCCGGGGGATGCGCCCTGACCCCGAACCTCCTCCAGGTGCTCCGGGAGCGTTTCGGGGTCCCCGTGGAGCTGATGGATCCCTTCCAACGGGTCCGTTTCAAGGAGTCGGACTTCGACGGGGATTGGCTACGGTCCGTCGCGCCTCGTCTGGCCGTGGCCATCGGTCTCGCGATCCGGAAGATCGGGGAGTAGCCGCCATGATCAAGATCAATTTAGTCTCCGAGGGACGAAAGCCTGTCGTCGCCCGCAAGGCGAGGGAGGCCCTGGGGGTGGGAGAGGTCTCCCGGGCGGAGCTCGTGCTCTACGGGGTGCTCATCCTGGGGATCCTGGGGATCGCCGGGTATTGGTTCTACCTCCGGGGAGAGATCCAGGACCGGGACGAGGCCATCGCCACGGCGGAGAAGGAGGTGGAGGAGCTCCG
>JAWVZJ010000325.1:0-3647 GCA_033722255.1 Thermoanaerobaculia bacterium
AAGGTCCTTCCCTCCATGAGCGCGCTGATCCTGATCAGCCACGTCAAGGACGGCCTCGAGCTGGCCAGGGAGCATCATCTCCCGGAGCCGATCCTCCAGGCGATCGCAGAGCACCACGGCACCCGTCTGATCACCTACTTCTACGAACGAGCGAAGGAGATGCAGGATCCGGAGAGCGGGGAGGTCTTCGAGGAGAAGTTCCGCTATCCGGGGCCGAAGCCCGGCAACAAGGTGATGGGTGTCCTGATGCTGGCGGACGGAGTGGAGGCCGCGAGCCGCTCCCTGGCCGATCCCAGTCCCTCCAGGCTTCGGACCGTCATCCGGACGATCACCGAGGATTGTCTCCAGGACGGACAGCTCGACGAGACGGACCTCACCCTCGGTGACCTGAATCGGGTGGCGGAGGCCTTCCAGAGAGTCCTCTCCCACATCCACCATCGACGCCTCGATTACCCGGGGTTCGACTTCAACCAGGCCGTGGCCTCCGCCCCTCCCCGGAGCCTCGCCTCCGAGAGAGGCGACCTGGGAGCCCCCGCGGGGGACGAGCTCAGGGAAGAGGAGGCGGCCGAAGCGGAAGCGGTGGTGTGAGGCCGGGCTCATTCCCAGAGACGGTTCTCGACTCGACGATGCACGCCGGCAGGGAAGCCCCGAAGTTCGATCTGATCGATCCCCACCGTTACCTCGGGTCCCGGGCCACAGAGCTGCGGGAATGGCTCCGGCACCTCCTGGAGGCAGTGGCCGGCGATCGGGACGGGTTCGCGGTGCGGTTCGTCGACGACGACGAGATGCGACGGTTGAATCGAGAGTTCCGGGGGATCGACGCCCCGACGGACGTCCTCTCTTTTCCAGGGGACGAGACGCCGGAGGGACGGTACCTCGGAGACGTGGCGATCTCCGTCCCCAGGGCGGTGCAGCAGGCGGCGGACCGGGGACATTCGTTGGAGAAGGAGGTCCGGCTCCTGGTGCTCCATGGAGTCTTGCACTGTCTAGGCTACGATCACGAGACCGACGACGGAGCCATGGATCGTCTGGAGAGGCAGTTGCGGAAGGACTGGATCGACGAGATGGGAATCTGAGAAAGGATGTTCGACTCGATCTCGCCGACCGTGCTGTGGATCACCACGGGTCTGGCCCTGCTGTTGGTGATGCTCCTCGACGTTCTCGCCGCCCTCCTGGAGCGGAGCGGACCGATCCGTCTCCGTCACTGGGCCGAGGAGGCGGGAGGAGGGCTCAAGCGTGCGTACGGCGACCGCTCCCGGTTCCGAGCCTTCGCCTTCACCCTTCGCATCCTCTCCCGGATCGCCCTCGTCGCCCTGGTCCTGAGTGTCATCGCCCTCCTCGAGATCCTGGGTGGAGAGCGGGTCCTCGTCTGGGGCACCCTCTCCCTGGTCCCCGTCATCGTGGTCTCCGAGCTGCTCGTCCAGTTTCTGGTCGCCACGCGATCGGAGGGAGCTCTCTCCCTCCTCACCCCCGTGTTCCGCGGTGCCCGCTGGCTTCTCTGGCCGGTGACCGCCGTCGTCCAGACTCTCATGCCGAGACCGGAATCGGCGGAGCTGGAGCTCGAGGTCGCCAGCGAGGAGGAGATCGACGCCTTCATCGACGTCGGCCGTCGGGAGGGGATCCTCGAGGCCGGAGAGGGGGAGCTGGTCCGGGGAGTCGTCGATTTCGGGGACACCCAAGTTCGAAGCGTGATGACTCCCCGGGTGGACGTGGTGGCGGCGCCCATCGACACCACCGTGGAGGAGTTCGTCCAGCTCATTCTGGAATCGGGGCACTCCCGGATTCCGATCTATCAGGATTCCATCGATCACGTCGTGGGCGTTCTGCACGTCCGGGATCTCCTCCGGGTCGTGGACGCCCCCGGAAGTCGGGAGATCCGGAGTCTCTTCCAGCCCCCCCATTTCGTACCCGAGACGAAGAGCCTGGCCTCCCTCCTCCGGGAGCTCCAGGAGCGGCATCAGGAGCTCGCGGTGGTGGTGGACGAGTACGGAGGAACCGAGGGTCTGGTGACGATCGAGGATCTGCTGGAGGAGATCTTCGGCGAGATCGTCGACGAGCACGATCCGGAGGGTCCCAGCGAGGTTCGACTCCCGGACGGGAGCTGGAGGGTGGACGGACGGACGGATCTGGAGGACCTGGCCGGCCTCCTGGACCGTGGGCTCGGGGACCAGGACTACGAAACGGTGGGAGGGCTGATCTTCGGGCGCCTGGGTCACGTCCCGAAGGTGGGGGAGAGGGTGGAGGCCCACGGCCTCCTGTTCACGGTGGAGAAGGCGGACCATCGGAGGGCCCGGAGGGTACGGGTAGAAGAGATCGCCGGCCCCCGGGAGATCATGGAGAGGGGATGACGGAAGCGATGACGAGATCCCACTCCGAAGACGGCCTGTGCTCCGGCACCGTAGCCCTGATCGGCAGGCCGAACGCGGGCAAGTCCACCCTGATGAATCGGATGCTCCAGGAGAAGCTCGCCATCGTCTCCGACAAGCCCCAGACGACCCGGCATCGAATCGTGGGCATCCTGACCGAGACGAGGGGCCAGATCGTCTTCTTCGACACCCCGGGGATCCACAAGCCGATGCACCGGATGAACAGGGACATGGTCCGGAAAGCCCGACAGGCGTTGCGCGACGCGGACGTGGTCTGTCTCCTCGTGGATGCCTCGGTACCCTTCGGCAGAGGGGACGCCTTCCTGCTGGATCTCCTGGTGGACACACCGGGACCGAGGATCGCGATTCTGAACAAGATCGACCGGATTTCCAAGGAGAAGCTCCTTCCCCGGATGGAGCGCTACGGGGAGCCGGGGGCTTTCGAGGAGATCATCCCCGTCAGCGCCTTCACCGGGGACGGTGTCGATCGGGTCCTGGACAGTCTCTTCCGGCTGCTGCCGGAAGGCCCCCCCTCCTACGATCCAGAGCTCCTGACGCTCCATCCGGAGCGGTTCCTGGTGGCGGAACGGATCCGGGAGAAGGTCCTGGAGCTGACGAGCGACGAGATCCCGTACACCACCGCCGTACGGATCGACCGGTGGGAAGAGAGCGACGAAGGACCCCTCCTCCGGATCTTCGCCTCGATCCTGGTGGAGAAGGCGGGGCAGAAGAAGATCCTGATCGGCCGCGAGGGACGGATGATCCGGGAGATCGGCACCCAGGCTCGCCTGGATCTCGAGAAGTACCTCGACCGACCGATCTACCTCGACCTCCACGTGCGCCGGGAGCCCCGGTGGCGGGAATCTTCCCGGATCCTGGGAGAGCTGGAGGACGAGGCCCGACCGCGGGGTGGCTGACCCCGCCGCCGTAGGAGCCACCTGTCCCGGCTCCCACAACCGAAGGACCGGTCCAGGGTCATCGATGGATCGGACCCGAAGGGCCGGGCCAAGGCCATCGAACGGTTCCTCGACCATCTTCACCCTCATGAGTGCCCGAAGCATCGCGACGGGTAGGTCGGGCTGTTAGCATCCTCTCGATGAACGAGGCCCTCCTATCTCGCCGCCACGACGTGCTCAGCGACACCCTGGGGAAGTTCCTCCGCCGGGGTGCGGAGAGTCACGTCGCCAAGATCCTCTCCAAGACCCGACCCGAGGACGTGGCGGCGGTCCTCCGGAATCTGGAGAAGGACGAGCGTCTCGAGGTCTTCCGCATCCTGAATCA
>JAWVZJ010000326.1:0-3639 GCA_033722255.1 Thermoanaerobaculia bacterium
GCTCCTGGGGGAGGAGATGGAGCCGGTGTTCGGTGCCGTGGAGGAGCTCGTCGAGAAGGGATGGATCGAGCCGGCTCCCGAGAGATCCGGGGTCTACGACCTGGTACGGCCGGAGCTCGGAGAGATGGTCCTGGAGAGCCAGCCCGGTGAGCGGTGCCGGGAGCTCCACCGGGCCTGGGCACGGATCCTCGAGGACGAGCACGGTGACGACGAAGAGGAAGCCGGAGCGATCGCTCAACACTACTGGATGGCGGAGGAGCGGGCCGCGGCCCTGCCGTTCCTGGAGAGGGCCGCGCAGCGGGCCCAGGCGGTTCTGGGCTTCCGGGACGCGGCGGAGCTCTGGGGCCGGACGGCGGAGGTGGCCCGGGAGCTCGGAGACGAGGAGCGGGAGATCGCTGCCCTCCTGGCCCAGGCCGACGCGCTGGACTCCGCCGGCTCGTCGTTCCGGGCCCTGTCCCTCTACCGGGGTCTGATCGACCGGCTGGAAGAGGAATCCCGCCGGGCCTCCGATCGACGACGACTGGCCGGTCTCTGGCTCGGAGCCAGCCGGCTCTATGGGCGTCTGGGAGAGTTCCAGGAGCAGCTCTCGGCGGCCCGGCGAGGCCTCGGGTTCCTGGAAGACCTGGCCGAGCCGGCGCTCGAAGTCGAGCTGGAGGCTCGGGAAGCCGAGGCCCTCCTCCGTCGAGGCTCCAGGGAGGAGGCCTTCGAGGTGGCCCGGAGCGCTCTGCGCCGGGCCACCCGGAACGATCTGACACGACTCCGGGCGACCCTTCTGGACATCCTGGGTCTGGTGGCGATCCGGGAGGGGGAGGGGCGGAAGGCCCGATGGCTGTTCCGTCGGGGACTGCTCGCGGCCGAAGAGGTGGCCGACGAGCGACTGGCGGCGAAGGTGCGGGGAGATCTGGCCCTCCTCCTCTGGCGGGTCGGCCGCTGGGAGGAGGCCCGGGACCGGCTCCGGATGAATCTGGAGGTCGCCCGGAGGCTCCGGGATCCCTGGGGCGAGCTCGCGGCCCTGGACAGTCTGGGTACCCGGGCCGGAGAGACCGGGGATTGGAAGGAAGCCCGGGAGCCTCTTCGTCGGAGTCTGGAGCTCCGGCGACGCCTGGGATCCCGGGAGGGGGAGGCCAGGGCCTGGCTCCGCCTCGGCGAAGTGGAGGAGATGCTCGGGGATTGGGACTCCGCCGAGCGTCATTACCGCCGGACCCGGCGGCTGGCCCAAGACGAGCCCCTGGCCGCCGAGGACGTGGAAGCTCTGGCTCGTCTGTCCTCCCTGGCTCGGAAGCGCGGGGACTGGGTGAAAGCCGAGGATCTGGGCCGGACCGCCCTCTCCGAGGCGGAGCGGAGAGGCCACGAGGAGCTCCTGGCCGCGTCTCACCATCAGCTCGGCCTGGTGGAGAAGGACCGGGAGCACTGGGCCCCGGCGTCGGCCCATCTCCAGCGCGCCCTGGAGATCGCCGAGCGGGACCAGCCCGTCGATCCGATCCGGGGACGAATCATGAGCTCCCTGATCGACCTCCATCTCCGGCGAGAAGAGAGAGAGAAGGCCGAGCTCCTGGTGGAGCGCCTCCAGGAATGGGTGGAGGAAAGGGACGAGTCCTTCGAGGGGGCCAAGCTCCGGACCGCCCAGGCCCGCCTCCTGGTGATCGACGGGGAGACGGAGGAGGCGGACGGGAAGTTCGGAGAGGCGGTCCGAATCCTGGAGGAGCTCGAGGTCCCCTTCGAGTACGCCCGCTGCCTCTATGAGTGGGGAGTCCGGACCCGGAATCCGGAGATCGCCCTGGAGCGCCTGGACCGGGCCCTGGTGGCCCTGGAGCGCCTCGGGGCGGCGACGGAGTTCGAACGGACCCGGGGGGTGATGGAGGGAATCCGGCAGCGCCACCAGCTCGGCGCCGGTGGGGTCGCCGGGGGACCGGGCCTCTGGGAGATCGCGAAGGTGATCAACTCCACCCTGGACCTCCAGGAGGTCCTGGACCGGATCATGGACCTGGTCCTGCAGCGCCTGAAGGCCGACCGGGGGATGGTGGTCTTCTCCAGCGATCTCACCGGGGAGCTCGAGGTGGCGGCCTCCCGAAATCTCGGGGGCGGCGAAGAGGAGGGGCATCAGCTCTCGGAGACGGTGGTCCGGGAGGTGGTGGAGAGCCGGGAGCCGGTCCTCTCCGTGGACGCCCTCACCGATCCCCGGTTCTCCGGATCGGAGTCGATCGTCGCCTCCCACATCGTCTCCATCCTCTGCGTCCCCCTGACGATCCGGGACCGGCCGGTGGGAGCGATCTACGTGGATCACCTGGAATCCCAGCACCTCTTCGATGCCAAAGACCTCGAGTTCCTGGCGGCCTTCGCCGACCAGGCCGCCGTGGCGATCGAGAACGCCCGGCTCTACGGGGAGCTCGAGGAGCGCCGGGAGCGCCTCAAGGAGGAGAACGAGAGTCTCCGACGAGAGATCCTCTCCAACCGGCACCTGGGATCCCTCATCGGCAAGAGCCGGGCCATCACCCAGCTCAAGGAGACCCTGGAGCGGGTCGCCGCCAGCAACTCCACCGTCCTGATCCGGGGGGAGAGCGGCACGGGGAAGGGCCTGGTGGCCCGGATCCTCCACTCGATCTCCCCTCGGCGGGAAGGTCCCTTCGTCCACTTCAACTGCGCCGCCCTGCCGGAGAACCTGGTGGAGAGCGAGCTCTTCGGCCACGAGAAGGGAGCCTTCACCGGGGCCGTGGGACAGAAGCCCGGCCGCTTCGAGCTCGCGCACGAGGGGACGATCTTCCTGGACGAGATCGGGAAGATCTCCCTGGCCGTCCAGGCCAAGCTCCTCCGGGTGGTGGAGGACCGGGAGTTCGAGCGGGTCGGCGGGACCCGGACCATCGAGACCAACGCCCGGATCGTCACCGCCACGAACGTCAACCTGGAAGAGGCGATCTCCGAGGGCGAGTTCCGGGAGGACCTCTACTACCGTCTCAACATCATCCCCATCATCCTCCCGCCGCTCCGGGAGCGCCGGGAGGACATTCCCTACCTGGTGGAGCACTTTCTGGAGAAGATCACCGGGGATCTGGGCCAGGAGCCCCGGGAGATCGACCGGGAGGTCCTGGATCTCTTCTACTCCTACGAATGGCCCGGGAACATTCGGGAGCTGGAGGCGGCGATCCACCGGGCCCTGGTGCTGTCCCCCCGGGAGACCCTCCAGCGGGAAGACTTCGCCTGGATCCTCGGTGAGGAGGGGGAGCCGGGTCCCGGCTACGTCCCCGGGGCCGCCGGCCTGGAGGAGGGCAACTACGGAGATCTCATGGACCGCTACGATCGGGAGCTCGTCGGCGAGGCACTACGGATCTGTGACGGAGGGATCCGGAAGACGGCCCGGTTCCTGGGGATCGCCCGGAACACCCTGAAGTCCAAGATGGAGAAGTACGGGCTCGAGCCGTAGACGGCTCGGCGACGCTCTGGAATGATGGCATCGCGGTGACCCGGCAGCGGGCGATCGGGACCTGGCCCGCTACGAATCCCGGTCTACGGCTCGCAGGGGAAGGCCTGGATGTCCGCGACGGCGGGGGAGAGCGCCCCTCCAGGATTTCCGAGCAGCTCGACTCGGTCGGCGAGCTCGTCGACGATGCGGAGGGTGTACCTCACGTCGGTGGTCGCTGCTCC
>JAWVZJ010000327.1:0-3636 GCA_033722255.1 Thermoanaerobaculia bacterium
CCATGGGGCACCCTGGCAGCCTGTCCCTCTCCCCTGGCCCGGGGTCCGGAGGGACGTCTCGGGGTCTCCGTCCGGCCCGGCTAGAGCCCGGCCCGGAGAGCGATCCCGAGGGTCACTGTGTCACTGCTGGCCTGGTCGAGCTCGTCGAAGGTGTCGGCCCGGTAGTTGGCGTGGATGTCGATGTGAATCTTTGGGAGAAGCTCGAAATCCAGCCCGGCCCGGGCGGCCCAGAACGGATCCGAGAACTCTCCATCGAAATCGTCCGAATAGGTGACGCCGACTCCTATGGCTCCGTAGATCCCTCCCCCCACGGTGACGTAGGCCTGGGGAGAGAGAGCCTCGGAGGTCGATCCGCCGAAACCTTCCTCGAAGTACTCCAGGTCGACCTGGAATCCGATGAGTCCTCCGGGCCGATATTGGTAGGTGAGGACCGGAGCGAGCCCGTCCTCCTCCACGTCGAACTCTTCGTCGACGAGATCGTCCACGGTCTCCCAGTAATTGACGCCTACCCCGAAGCGATGTTCTGCCGCCCCGGAGGGGACCGCCAGGGCGAGACAGGAGATCAGGATCAGGAGGCTCGGGAGCCGGTACGAGGGCGGGGGTCGGAAACTTTGCATCGGGTTCTCCTCTCGGATGGGTTCCAGGTGGTTCCAGTGAAAACGAACGTCGATCAGGTCAGGTCGGTCCATTGTTCCTCGAGCCCGGAGCGTAGGAGCTCCTCCGCCGTCCGGAGGTCAGGGCCCATCTGGCGGTCCTCCTCCCAGACCGGGACCCGGGACCGGATTTCGGTGTGCAGCGCCTCCAGGGGCTCCGAGCTCCGCAAGGGGCGGAGGAGGTCGATGCCCTGGGCGGCGGCGAGCATCTCGATGGCCAGGATCTTCTGGACGTGGTCCACGATTCTTTCCAATTTGAGGGCTCCGGTCATCCCCATGGAGACGTGGTCCTCCTTGTCGGCGGAGGTGGGAATCGAGTCCACCGCGGCCGGATGGGCCAGGATCTTGTTCTCGCTCACCAGGGACGCCGCCGTGACCTGGGCGATCATGAACCCGGAGTTGACTCCGGCGTCGGGAGCGAGGAAGGGTGGGAGCCCGGAAAACGCCTCGTTGGTGAGCTTCTCCAGCCTGCGCTCGCTGATCGAGCCGATCTCCGCCAGGGCGACGGCCAGACTGTCCGCGGCCAGGGCCATCGGCTCCCCGTGGAAGTTTCCTCCCGAGATCAGGTCACCCTCGGGAAAGACCAGGGGATTGTCGGTCACGGCGTTCATCTCCACCACCACCTTCTCCGCGACGTCCCCCAGGACGTCCCGGGCGGCACCGTGGACCTGGGGCATGCAGCGGAGGCAGTAGGGATCCTGGACCCGGATGTCCCCCGTCCGATGCGACTCCCGGATCTCCGATCCCTGGAGGAGATTCCAGAGATTTTCCGCCGAGGCCTGTTGACCCGGGTGGGGCCGGAGGCGGTGGATCCGGGAGTCGAAGGCGGCGTCGGTTCCTCGGAGGGCGTCGGTGGAGAGGGCCCCCACCAGATCCGCCTGTCGGACGATCCGGCGGCCGTCGAGGCAGGCCAGGGCCAGGATGGAGGTCATGGCCTGGGTGCCGTTGATCAGGGCCAGACCCTCCTTCGGTCGGAGAATCAGGGGCTCGAGACCGGCGTTCCGGAGACCTTCCGGGGCGGGCCGAGTCTCTCCCTGAATCCAGACCTCTCCCCGTCCCAGAAGGGGGAGGGCGAGATGGGCGAGGGGGGCCAGGTCTCCGCTGGCTCCCACCGACCCTCGAGCCGGGATCACGGGGTGGACCTCGGCGTTCAGGAGCTCCAGGAGCGCTTCCACCAGCTCGGTCCGCACCCCGGAGTGACCCCGGGCCAGGGTATTGGCCCGGAGAAGCAACATTCCCCGGACCACCTCTTCCGAGAGGGGCTCTCCGACCCCCGCCGCGTGACTGAGGATCAGGCGCTCCTGCAGATCCAGGAGCTTGTCCTCCGGAATCCGTACGTTGGCCAGGTCTCCGAATCCCGTGTTGAGGCCGTAGATCGCCTCGCCCCTCGCCAGGGCCGTCTCCACGACCTCCCGACCCCTCCGGATCCTCTCCCGGGCATCCTCGGAGAGGGAAGCTCGTTCCCCCTCCCGGACGACGGAGGCGAAGGACTCCAGAGTGAGGGTCCGACCGTCTACGGCGAGCATCGCCGGGATCTCAACCGCCGACCGGGTACGACTTGACCGCGGAGACGAAGGCCCGGGCGTGGTCCGGAGGCGTCATGGGGAGGATCCCGTGGCCGAGGTTCCCCACGTGGGGCTGACCGTCGACGCGATCCAGCATCTCCCGGGCGAGATCCCGGATCTCCTCCTCCGGTCCCAGGAGGGCCCCGGGGTCGAGATTCCCCTGGAGGACCTTCCCCGGGCCCACCTCTCTCCGGATCTCGTCCAGGGGAACCCTCCAGTCCACGGACAGGACGTCCACCGGGAGCTCCCGGGTGGCGGGGAGCAGGTGGTGTCCCCCGTTCACGTAGTAGATTCGAGGAACTCGATCGCCGATACCCTCCAGGATCTTCCGTAGGGACGGTTCGGCCAGCTTCCGCCAGCGTTTCGCCGAGAGGAGGCCTCCCCAGGTATCGAAGAGCTGGAGGGCCTGGGCCCCGGCCTCGACCTGGCCCCGGAGATAGTCCACGGAGAGGTCGGCGATCTCGTCCAGGAGCATCCCCAGACCCTCCGGATCCTCGTAGCTCCACTCCAGGAGGTGGGCGTAGCTCTTCGACGGCCCTCCCTCCACGAGGTAGGCGGCCAGGGTCCAGGGGGTTCCGGCGAAACCGATCAGGGGGACTTCTCCGTCCAGCTCCCGGCGGACCAGTCGCAGGGCGTCGAAGACGTAGCCGAGCCCCTTCTCCACGTCCGGTCGCTCGAGCTCCCGGAGCTGCTGCCGGTTCCTTACCGGTGTCTCGAATTGCGGTCCCTCCCCCTTCACGAAGTGGAGCCCGGCTCCCATGGCGTCCAGGGGCAGGAGGATGTCGGCGAAGACGATGGCGGCGTCGACTCCCACCAGGCGTACCGGCTGGAGAGTGACCTCGGCCACCAGCTCCGGGGTCCGGCAGAGGGTGAGGAAATCCACCTCCTTCCGGATCTCCCGGTATTCGGCGAGATATCGACCGGCCTGGCGCATGATCCAGACCGGATAGCGCTCGGTACGCTCACCGCGGCAGGCACGGAGAAAGAGATCGTTCTTCATGGCGGCCGGAGGATAGCAGCCACGCATGCACCTCGCGTTGCTCGGCGCACCCATGAGGATGAAAATCGGATGGTCGACCAATGGATGGTCTTGGCCCGGCCCTTCGGATCCGAAAGCGGAACCGTCAGGGGACGGCGCGGGCGAGGGGCCTGTCCGGGGGGTGGCCGCGGCCGCGTTCCGAGCGCCACAGCGTCAGATTCAAGGAAGCGCGAAGAAGGCGATGCAAGAGCATCGTCGAGGAGCGATGACGCCGAAGATGATGCTTTGCCGCCGGAACCCGAAGGGCGCCAGGGGGTTGCGGCCTCATGCGGCGTTGCTCGTCGTCCACGATGCACGCCGGCATCGAGTTCCTCCTCGCGCCTTGCCTGAGATTGCAAGACCCTGGCGCGCGGTCACGACCACCCCCCCGGACAGGCCC
>JAWVZJ010000328.1:0-3626 GCA_033722255.1 Thermoanaerobaculia bacterium
CCAGGTCGCCCTTGACCTTCGACATCCCCAACCGGTGGGCGATCGGAGCGTAGATCTCCAGGGTCTCCAGGGCGATCCTCCTCCGGTTCTCCGGAGGCATGTGCTCCAGGGTCATCATGTTGTGGAGCCGATCCGCCAGCTTCACCACGATGACCCGGATGTCCCTGGCCGAGGCCAGGATCAGCTTCCGGAAGGTCTGGGCCTGGGCCTCGTCCCGTCGCACGTAGGCGTGGCGACCGATCTTGGTCACCCCGTCCACGAGCTCCAGGACCTCGGAGTCGAACTCCTCCTCTAGCTCCTCCTCCGACGCCAGGGTGTCCTCCAGCACGTCGTGGAGGAGGCCGGTGACCACGCAGACGGCATCGAACTTCAGCTCGGCCAGGAGGTAGGCGACGGCCAGGGGATGGCTCACGTACGGCTCACCGGAGCGCCGGGTCTGCCCCTCGTGCTTCTCGGCGGAAAAGCGGTAGGCCTTCCGGACCTGGTCCTCGTCGAAGTCCCGATCCTGGGACCGGAGGGCCCCGAGGAGGTCCTCCAGGCTCAGGTCCCCCGGGGGCTTCACC
Organism: Thermoanaerobaculia bacterium; assembly: GCA_033722255.1. Lineage (GTDB taxonomy): Bacteria > Acidobacteriota > Thermoanaerobaculia > Multivoradales > JAIOJS01 > JAWVZJ01. The sequence goes on from JAWVZJ010000328.1 coordinate 564, forward strand.
GGAGGACGGAGCCTCTTTCGGACCTTCAGCATGGGAAGGCCCATTATACGTCGACCGGGGGGCCGGACCGGCGATCCCCGGGATCCCGGTGGACCGCGAGTCAGCGGACCGGCGCTCCGGTGGAGCTCGCTACGAGGCCTTGTCCGTCCGGGTCTCCGGAGCCTCCTCCTCGGAGTCCCCGGAGGATCGCGTCACCCGTCGGCGACCCCGGCCCCCGCCCTCGCCCTGGGAGAGCCGCTCCCAGAGGAGGGTGAAGGAGCTGGCCACGAAGATCGACGAGTAGGTCCCCACCACCACCCCGGTGAGGAGAACGAAGGAGAAGCCCCGGAGCACCTCGCCTCCGAGGAAGAAGAGAGCTCCCACGGCGGCAAAGGTGGTTCCGGAGGTGAGCATCGTCCGAGAGAGGTTCTGGTTGATGCTCAGATCCAGGGTCTCCTCGAAGGAGAGGCGCCGGGTCCGGCGCAGGTTCTCCCGTACCCGGTCGAAGACGACCACGGTGTCGTTCACCGAGTACCCCACCAGGGTCAGGAAGGCGGCGATCGTGCTCAGGTTGAACTCGTAGTCCATCAGGGCGAACAGCCCCAGGACCACCAGGACGTCGTGGACGATCGCCAGCACCGCCCCGACTCCATACCGGAGCTCGAACCGGACCCAGATGTAGCCGAGCATCCCGAGGATCGAGAGGACGACGGCCCAGATGCCCCGGCGTTTGAGCTCGGCACCGATCGTAGGCCCGACCACCTCCTCGCCCAGGAGGGAGAAGCTCCCCAGATAGGCCCGCTCCCGGAGCGCTTCCAGGACCTCCGGCGTCACCGCCTCCAGCTCCGCGAGATCGTCCCACGAGATGAAGATGCCCTCGTCCTGTCGCGCGGCGAGGATACTCTCGGCCACAGTCTCGTACTCGGCCCGGGCCATTTCCTCGTCCGCCGCCGCCAGCTCCAGGGGGTCCGCCTCCATCAGCAGGGACGTCACGGTGACCGTGCCCCGGAGATTCAGATCGGTCTTCCCGCCGGCAGTGCCCTCGGGACCGGCGCCGTACGCCGCGTCCAGGGTGTCCAGGACCTCGGAGGCGCTTCCCTCCTCCTTCCCCTCCTCCAGGGGAACCCGGATCATGAGCTCGTCGCTACCCTCGGCCCCGAATCGCTGGATCTGGGCGTCCTCCCATCCGGCTTCGGCCAGGGTGTCCCGGAGATCGTCGGCGGTGGGAGCGTCCTGGAACCGGACGATGAGCTGGGTTCCGCCGGTGAAGTCGATCCCGATGTTCAGCTGGCCGTGGACGAAGATGGCCACGATCGCCACCGCCACCACCGCCACCGAGGCGACGGTCCAGAATTTCCGGTAGCGCATGAACCGGAAGCTCGTGTCTCGCAAGAACTCCATGGAGATCTCCTTCGGGTTGAAACGGCTCGGGTCAGATGGAGAGTCGCTCGACCCGTCCCGGGCGATTGAGCTGGATGTCGAAGATCCACCGGCTGACGAAGACCGCCGTGAACAGGGAGGCCAGGATGCCGATGGCCAGGGTCACGGCGAAGCCCCGGATCGGCCCCGTACCGAACTGGAAGAGGAACATGGCCGCCAGCAGCGTGGTCACGTTGGCGTCGATGATCGAGGAGAGGGCCTTCGAGAACCCGTTGTCCACGGCGGACTTCACCGTCCGACCGGCGTGGAGCTCCTCCCGGATCCGCTCGAACACCAGCACGTTGGCGTCCACGGCCATGCCCACCACCAGAATGATGCCGGCGATCCCGGGGAGGGTCAGGGTGGCGTCGAAATAGGCCAGGGCCCCGAAGACCAGGACCACGTTCAGGGTCAGGGCCACGACGGCGTTGATCCCCGTGAGCTTGTAGACCACCAGCATGACGACGATCACCAGGACGAAGCCGATCAGGCCGGCGTTCAAGCCCTGCTCGATGGAGTCCTGGCCCAGGGAGGGCCCCACCGTCCGCTCCTCCAGAGTAGTGAGGCCCGCCGGCAGGGCCCCCGTCCGGAGGACCATCGAGAGATCCTCCACCTCCTGCTGGGTGAACTGGCCCTCGATGATCCCCTGATCCGTGATCCGGCTCCGGATGTTCGGAGCCGAGACGACCCGGTTGTCCAGGACGATGGCCAGCCCCTTGCCGACGTTGGCGGAGGTGAGCTCTCCGAACCGCTGTCCTCCTTCGTGCGTGAGCATGAACTCGACGATCGGATCGTTGAACTGCCCGAGGCCCGGCCGAGCCGTCTTCAGATCCCGGCCGGTGATCGGCGCCGTCTTCCCCACCGCGTAATACATGGTTCCCACGGGCCGGCCCTGGTCGTCGAGGATGTCCCCCTCCAGGATCTCGATGTCCGGCGGAAGCTCGCCGCCGTAGTGCGAGAGGATCTCCTCCCGGCTGGAGACCCCTCCCCCTCCCTTGGGGAAGTCCACGATCCGGAACTCCAGGAATGCCGTCCTGCCGATCAGCTCCTTGACTCGCTCCGGATCGTCCACGCCGGGGAGCTGGACCACGATCCGGGTGCCGCCCAGGCCCTGCCGCTGGATCACCGGCTCCGAAACCCCGAAGGCATCGATCCGATTCCGGATGGTCTGGAGCGCCTGCCGGACCGCCATGTCCCGCATCCGCTCCTCCTCCTGTCCCTTCAGATGGAACCGGGCGATCTCTCCCTCGATCTGGAAGTCCCACTCCGGGAAGAAATCGTCGGTGATCTCAGCCAGGATGGATTCCGCCTCGGGAGGGACCCCTCGAACCAGGAAGGACGTTGTCCCGGTGGCCTCGGCCTGGAGCCCGGTCACCCCCTCGTCCCGAGCCTCCTGGACCACCCGGTCCATGACCTTGTCCCGATCGGAGCGAAGGGCGTCCTCGACCTCGACGCGGAGCACCAGGTGCATCCCGCCCTGCAGATCCAGCCCGAGACGGATCTCCTCCTCGGGCGGCCAGGCGGACAGACCCATCACGGCCACGACAGCGACGATCAGGAGCCCCTTCCAGAGCAAGCTGCGGTTCATTCCTCGTCTCCTTCGTCTTCGATCTGGTTGATGGCCGACTTCGAGACCTTCACCCGGACCCCCTTGGCGATCTTCAG
>JAWVZJ010000329.1:0-3604 GCA_033722255.1 Thermoanaerobaculia bacterium
GGGGAGGAGCCGGCCGGGCCTCCAGTCGGGAGGACTCGCCGGAGACGATGACAAGATGGGAGCCATGGACCTGACGAGCCTGATTCTCTTCCTGGTCATCGGTCTGGTGGCGGGATTCCTGGCCAGCGTCATTATGCGGAGACGGAGCCTGAGCATCCTGGGGAACCTGATCGTCGGGGTGCTCGGAGCGCTCCTGGGAGGCTTCCTCTTCGGAATCCTCGGTCTCCACGCCTACGGCTTGATCGGTCAGCTCGTGGTGGCCACCGCCGGAGCCGTCGTGCTGCTCTGGCTGATCCGCATGATTCGCTGAGACGGGACGACGAGGACGGGACCGGTCGGATCTCTCCTTCCCCGGCACCGGGTCCCGGATCCGAGGGTCCCGTCGGGTCGTTCCTGCCGTCCCGGAGACGGCGGGAGGATCAACGGTCGCCGGAGGGCAGTCCCCGTCCGGTCACGAGATAGGTGGCGAAACTTCCCAGCCAGTGTCCCCCCTCGTAGTGCTCCCCCGTGACGTGGGGAAGGGCCGCCCTTCGGTGGGTCTCGGCGGCCGCGTTCAGGGACGAGACCCGGGGATCGGAAGCCGGCAGGCCGGCGGCGATGCCCTCCAGCATCCAGGCCCGGGAGAGATTGAGCCCGTCGAGATGGGCCAGCTTCGGATCCGAGCGATCCGTGACCAGGGCCACCGGGAGCCACTCCGGCGACCCGTCCAGGGGGATCTCGGGGAGGAAGGCTCCGAGCCAGGCGGCGAACTCCGGGGGATCCAGCACCCGTCGCAGGAGATCCGCCTCCGCCAGGCAGGGGGAGAGAAAGTCCTGTCCCGAGGGCTCGTATCCCAGGGGACAGGAGCGGTCTCCCCGGTAGAGACGGAGGGTGGTGTCCACCAGGAGGTCCTCCATCTCGTCGTCCTCGGCGGTCCGGGCCCAGTCCAGGACGAGGCCGAAGGCGAAGGCCGTCTGGGAGTGTTCCCCGACCCGGATCGGGTAGGCCAGGTTCGGCAGCCACCGGGCCAGCCGGGCGGCCGCTTCCTCTTCGAGGGGTGCGAGTGCCCGAGACCACTCCCGGGCGGCGGGATCGTCCCACTGCCGGAGCTCGGCCGCCAGCTGGAGGAGCCAGGCGAGGCCGTAGGGTCGTTCGAAGGAGGCCCGTCCCTCCCCCTGGAGATAGTGGACCTCCGCGGCGATCCGATCCGGGGTCAGACTCTCGGCCAGGGCCTTCCGGGCCTCACCGGCGAAGGACGCCTCCGGAAAGAACCGGGCCAGACGGGCCAGGAGCCAGTGGCCGTGGACCGAGGAGTGCCAGTCGTAGCACCCGTAGAAGGCGGGGTAGAGCTCCCGGGGGGGCTGGACGTCCTGGTCGGACTGGAGGACGTGGGAGATCTTGTTCGGATAGCGCTGGTGCACGCACTCCAGGGCCAGCTCCGCGAAGCGGGACGCCTCCTCCGCCGTCAGGTCCCCGGGGCCGGACTCCTCCGGCTGGACCGGAGCGCAGAGGGGGATCAGGAGGGTAAAGAGGGCAACGAGCGAAGGCGCGAGAGCGGATTTCATGGGGGGCATTCTCTCACGTTTCCGTCGCCGGAGAATCTGGGTCCGGAGGACCGGCCCAGGGTCATCGAATGGTCCGCTTCCCATTTTCATCCTGATGAGTGCCCGAAGCGACGCGACGGGCATGTGCGACTACTCTGAAAATAGGCCCCTGAGCCGGGCTAGTCGGTCTCTCGATCGCGGAGGACCGTAGGGTCCGAGAGCGGGGCCGGAACGGGGGTTCACTCAAGCGCTCCTCACAGACTGTCAGAGGGCACCTCGGTGCGGCGTGCAGACGTGCACAGGCGCGGGCCTACGGCCAAAGATCACAAAGCCCGCGCCGTCCCCTGACGGTCCCGCTCTCGGACCCGAAGGGCCGGGCCAAGACCATCAACTGGCCCATCTTCCGATTTTCATCCTCATGAGTGCCCGAAGCAGCGCGACGGGCATGCGGGGTTGCTGCTAGTCCGTCAGGGCGTCGAAGGACGCGAGGAGGTCCCGTCCCCGGTGGAAGCCGCGCTCCTCGATGGTCCGGAGGAGCTTCCGGGCCTCCGCCCGGTCCTCGGAGTCCGCTTCCTGGAGGAGACGGACCAGGTCCGAGAGGTCCTGGGGTCTTTCGATGTCATCCCGGGAGAGGACCTTGAGGGCGATCAGGTGGGGTGTCCTGGCCACCGGGATCGTCAGGTCCTGGAAGATCTCGAGGTCCTCGGCGTCGGACACGATCTCCCCTTCGATCCCCGACGACCCGAAATGAAGGTCGATGACCGCTCCCTCCCGGGTTGGGGAGGCGATCCGTACCGTGGCCAGAAGCCCGGCCGATTCCTGCTCCAGGCTGGCCACGGGCCGAAAGTCGATCTCGTCCAGCTCCCGGACCAGGTCCTCCGCTCCACCCCGGGAGCTCGGGTCCATGGCGATGTCGATGTCCCGGGTGAACCGGGGCTCGGTCCTGGCCGAGACCGCGAGCCCTCCGATCAGGGCCCAGGAGACGCCGTGGTCTTCGAGGAAACCGGCGATGTCGGCGAGATGGGTCTGGAGAGAGGTCATCCTTCGGGTTCCCCGCTGGTTTCCGTGGTGTCGATGGTGTAGTCCCCCCACTCGGCTCCCGGCCGATGGCGGAGCCAGGTCAGGAGCCGGGCCTCGATGTCCTCCCGGGAGGCTCCGGGATATCGTCGGGCCAGGTTCTGACGCTGCAGCTCCACCCCCGCCTGGTGGAGGTCCAGGGCGATGCGGAGGCGTTCAGCGGGACCGAGCTCTGGGGCGGGATCGCGTGACATCGAGGGGGAGTATAGCGGTCCCGGACGGTGCCGCGAGCGGGACTGCTGCGAGCCGGGAGAGGCCACAAGGAGGGTGGTGATCGTAGGCGCTGGATCCCCGCGGACCTCGGCCCGGTGCCGGCTGCGGCTGATACGATGCGTTCGATGACAGCGCAAGAGGAAGGTGTCCAGGGTGGAACTGCTCCCCGGATCGAGTCCGAGTCGTGGGGTCGGCTGGAGGTCGAGGGAGAGAGTGGATCGTTCAAGGACGCCAAGCTCTTCCCCGGCGGAGCTCGGGAGTGGGACTGGGGCGAGACCGGGACCGAGCACGTACCGGGAATCCAGCCCGACGACGCCCGGGAGCTCCTGGAGCACGGGGCCGAGGTGGTGGTGCTCTCCCGGGGACGGATGCGGGCCCTCAAGGTTCCGAAGGAGACGGTGGGATGGCTGGAGAAGCAGGGTGTCGAGGTCCTCGTGCTCCCGACGGGGGACGCGATCCGGCGCTACAACGAGCTGGCGGATCAGGGGAAACCCGTCGGTGCCCTGATCCACTCCACCTGCTGACCGGGGGGTTCCGGTCGGTCTCGCGGTTCGGAATCGCCCGGCTGCGGGACGAGGATCGCGGTGCCGGCGGTTCGGCGACGCAAGCCGTCGGAGTCGGGGTCGTCGGCCTGCAACCCAGGAACAGTCGGGGTCCCAAGGGAGGTCCAAGATGAGAGATCGAGTCGCCACGACGGTTTTGGTGTTGTCACTCCTGGGCGGGATCGCTGTCGCGGAGCCGGTGGAGATTCCGAATCTGGGCCGGATCGACTTCCCGAGCTCGGGTGGACC
>JAWVZJ010000330.1:0-3572 GCA_033722255.1 Thermoanaerobaculia bacterium
GCCGGATTGTAGACGTCCCGTTTCAGGATCCGGCTGATCGGACCCGTGGGTCGAGTCTTCCGGAGGGCCCACTTCAACCGGTAGTCCGAAAAGACGGTGTTTCCTTCGAACTCCACGTCCTCGATCTTCACCTTGTCGCCTTCGTCGACCCGGAAGACGATCCGACGCTCCCCGGGGCTGACCTCCTCCAGCTCGTAGCGGACCCGGGCGAATCGGAAACCCTTCTCCCGGTACATCGTCTCCAGCTCGCTCTGGAGTCTCTGCAGATCCCCCCGACCCAGGGGGAGCCCCTCCCGGAGGTCGATCCGCTCCTCGTCCATCCGCTCCTCGATGGCCGTGCGCGCGAGCTTCTTCAAGCCCTGGAACTCCAGGGAGCGGATCACCGGTCGTTCCTCGATCCGGACGATCAAGCGGACCCGGTCCTCCCCTATCGGCTCCGACTCCACTTCGATGTCGTCGATGAGCTCCCGGTCCCAGAGGCGCTTGATGTTTCGGTCCAGCTCCGCGGAATCGAGCCGGACCCCCTCCTCGAGACCGAGGTAGTAGAGGACCGTGTCCTCGGCCAGGGTCTCGAGGCCCTCGAACTCGATCGATTCGACGACCGGGGCCGGCCCCGTCTGGAGGCTCTGGGCCTCGATCAAGGGAGCCTGGATCGCGAGCAGGAGGGCCAGCGTCGCGAGACAGGCACCAAACCGACGAGTCATGGAGTCACCTCTGGCACGGATGGGAATGGACGATCTTTCGGGGAAAACTCGATGGGCGTCGTCGGGTCGGCGGCTTCACCGCCGCGTCGACGACCGACGGCCGGGCCCCATTCTGCCTGCGAACGGGGGGGTGACGCAAATCCTCTCGCGATGGATCTTGGTTCCTGTACCCGAATCCCGGGAGTCGCAGGGCCCGAGACCGGCCATCGGATGGCTCCTACCCGTCTCGACGCCTGGTGGGCCCGGCACGAGACGAGGGCCGGTCGTCCTCCTATGTCACGACCTCCTCATCAACCTCCCGGATCCGGGGTGCCAGGTCGAGACCGTCGTCGCCGAGACTGATGTCGATCCGGTCGATGACCTCGCCCCGGCGGGAGATCAGGATCTCGGAGACGGCGTCCTGGACGTGGCGCTGGATCGCCCGCCGCAGGGGGCGCGCCCCGGTGGTGGGATCGATCCCCGCCTGCTCCAGGAGCCACTCCCGGGCCTCGGGCTCGACCTCGACCCGGAGCTCCCGCTGCTCCAGGGTCCGGTTGACATCCTCCAGCAGGATGTCCACGATGGCCCGGAGCTCGGCCTGCCCCAGAGGGTTGAAGACGATGACCTCGTCCAGGCGGTTGATGAACTCCGGGCTGAAGGCCCGCTGGAGCTGGGCCAGGATCTCCTCCTGGATCCGGGAGAAGGCCACCTCTTCGTCGTGGCTCCCGAATCCCATCCGACCCTTGTTGAGGACCATCTTGCTCCCCACGTTCGAGGTCATGAGCACGATGGTGTTCCGGAAGTCCACCGAATTGCCGTAGCTGTCGGTGAGCTGCCCGTCGTCGAGGATCTGGAGCAGCAGGTTGGAGACGTCCGGGTGGGCCTTCTCGATCTCGTCGAAGAGCACCAGGGAGTAGGGCTGTCGGCGGATCCGCTCCGTGAGCTGTCCCCCCTCCTCGTGACCGATGTAGCCCGGAGGCGAGCCGATCATCTTGGAGGCAGCGTGCTTCTCCATGAACTCGCTCATGTCGAACCGGACCAGGGCGTCCTGGGAACCGAAGAGGAAGCTGGCGAGCTGTCGGGCCACCTCGGTCTTCCCCACGCCGGAGGGGCCGAGGAACATGAAAGAGCCCACGGGACGGGTGGGATTGCTCACCCCCAGCCGGGATCGGCGAATGGCCCGACTGATGGCGGCGATGGCCCGATCCTGGCCCACGACCCGGCGGCGAAGGATCTTCTCCATGTCGATCAGGCGTTCCGCCTCCTCGGTCTGGAGCGCCGCCACCGGGACGCCGGTCCAGAAGGCGACGACCTCTTCCACGTCGCCGGAGCTGACCTCCAGCTCCATGGACTCCTCCGCCGCCCGGGTCAGGCTTTCCAGGTCCTCCCGGAGCTCGATCTCCCGCTCCCGGAGATAGACCGCCCGCTCGAAGTCTTTGGCCGAGATCTCCTCCTTCATGTCCCGGACCACCTGCTGGATCTCCCGCTCCAGGCGCCGGAGGTTCTGGGTGTCGCGAACCCTCCGCAGCTTCACCCGGGCCCCGGCCTCGTCGATGACGTCGATGGCCTTGTCCGGCTGGTGCCGGTCGGTGATGTAGCGGCTGGACTGCCGGATGGCGGTCCGGAGGGCGTCCCGGCTGTACCGGACCTTGTGGAACGACTCGTAGCGCTCCTTCAGGCCCTCCAGGATGTCCATCGTCTCCTCCTCGTCCGGCGGATCGACGGAGACCGACTGGAACCGCCGCATCAGGGAGCGGTCCCTCTCGATGTACTTCCGGTACTCCTTGGGGGTCGTGGCCCCGATGCAGGAGATCTCGCCCCGGGAGAGGGCGGGCTTGAGGATGTTGGCGGCGTCCAGGGAACCCTCGGCGGAGCCGGCCCCCACCAGGGAGTGGATCTCGTCGATGAAGACGATCACGTCGGGGCTCTCCTCGAGCTCGCTCAGGATCCCCTTGAGCCGCTCCTCGAACTGTCCCCGGTACTTGGTTCCGGCCACGATCAGCGACAGGTCCAGGGCCATGAGCCGCTTGTTGGAGAGGAAGATCGGCACCCGGCCCTCGACGATGCGGCCGGCGAGGCCCTCGACGATGGCGGTCTTGCCGACGCCCGGAGAGCCCAGGAGTACGGGGTTGTTCTTCGTCCGCCGGGACAGGATCTGCATGATCCTCTCCATCTCCACCTCGCGACCGATGAGGGGATCGAAGGCGTTCTGGGCGGCCAGGCTCGTCAGGTCCCGGGCGTACTCCGCCAGGAACGGAAGCTCCTTCTTCTGCTTCGACGCCTCCCGCTCCTGGATGATCTCGGAGAGCTCCTCCCGGACCTCGTACACGTCGATCCCCGCCTGGTTCAGGACCCGCATCGCGAGGCAGCCCTCCACCCGGAGGATCCCGATCAGCAGGTGCTCGGAGCCGACGCTCTGGTGCATCATGCTCTCGGACTCGTGGGAGGCGTAGGCGAGGATCTTCTTCGACTCCTCGGAGAGGGGGAGCTCGGCCGTGGACGAGATTCGGTCCACGAAGACCCGCTCACCCTCGATCTCCCGGCGGAGCTGCTCGGGACGGACCTCGAAGCGCTCCAGGAGCTCGGTGACGGTGTCCTCTCCCTCCCGGAGGATTCCCAGGAGGATGTGCTCCGACTCGATGACCCGGCTCCCCAGCTTGCTCGCCTCGTAGCGGGCGAAGAAGAGGGCCCGCCGGGCTTTCTCGTTATACTTCTCAAACATAATCAGATTGACTAACGTCCGGCCGGTCTCCGAGATTCCGGTTCGTAGACCCTGCCCTCTTCGAGTACCAGCAGTTTTTCACAGCGGCCGGCCATCTCGGGGTTGTGGGTGACCAGGATCATCGTCGTGCTATGCCGGTCCGCCATGTCCATCAGCAGGTCGAATAC
>JAWVZJ010000331.1:0-3550 GCA_033722255.1 Thermoanaerobaculia bacterium
CACGCCGGCCGGACCCCTCCGAGCCGAGTGTCGACGCCGCCTGCAAACGGTGGCGGAGCGGGCCGGGGAAGCCCGGGCCTCGCTACGCCCGGCGAAGCTCCCGGAGGCGGCAGAAGCCCTGGCCGAGATCCTCGCCGACCTCCGGGATCTCCGGAAGACCGTGGGGAGAACGGAGACGGCCGGGCCCGGGATCCCGCACCTCCTCGCCCTTCTGGAAGAGAAGGAGCAGCTGGCGTTCCGGGCTCTGACCGCTGCGGCGGGCCTGGTCTTCGACGCCTGGACGGAAAGCCCGACAGCGGTGGCCGGGGGCGAGCTCGAGGTCACCGTGACCCTGTGGAACGGCGGTCCCTTCCCCCTCCGGGTCCCGCAGTCCGCCGGAAGCCTCGCCAGCTCCCGGGGATGGCTGGAATCGTCCCACGTCTTCTCTCTTCAGGCTCCGGACGAGGAGGGCCGGGTTCGGGATTCTGCCGGGCCCCTGGGTACCCTGGACCCGGGGAGCCGGGGAACGGCCACCCCCTCGATTCGGATCGCCGCCGACGCCCCGGTCACCGTCCCCTACTTCCTTCGGGAGCCCAGGGAGGGACCTTTCTACGATTTCGGAACGGTGGACCCTTCCCTCCGGGGACTCCCCTTCGGACCGGAGCCCCTGGAGGCCATCGTCCGGGTCGAGCTGGAGATCGGTGAGCGATCGGTGCCCCTGACCCTCCGGCGGCCAGTGGTCACCCGGAACCGGGACTTGGCCCTGGGTGAGACCCGACGACCGATCCGCCTGGTTCCCCGGATCGAGGTCGAGGTGGCTCCGGACCTCCTCGTCTGGCCCGAAAACCTCGGGGATCGCGAAGCACTGGAGATCCAGCTCCGCCTCCACGGAGAGGATGCCCGCTCCGGACGCCTGGATCTGGACACCCCCCCGGGATGGCCCGCCGGCGAGTCCCCGACCTTCGTCCTCTCCTCCAGCCGGAGGGAGCTCGGGACCTTTTTGGAGGTGGGGCGCCCAGGTGACATCGACCGTGGCAGGTATATCGCCGATGTCGCCGCCGTCACGGAGGAGAACGAACGGCACGCCCTCGCCGTTCCCCTGGTACGCCATCCCCACGTGCGTCCTCGACCGGTCCCGAAACCCTCCCGGGTGGAGATCAGCACCTTCGACCTCGTGCTCCCTCCGCTGCGGCGGGTCGGATACGTCCGGGGAGCCGCGGACCGGGTCCCGGAGACCCTCTCCGCCGTCGGGATCCCCCTGGAGGAGATTCCCCCCGGACGGCTGACCGAGATCGACCTCGGAGGATACGACGCCCTGATCGTCGGCAGTCGGGCCTACGAGTCGGCCCCCGCCCTCCACGAGGCGACCCCCCGACTGAACCGGTACGTCCGGGAGGGCGGGCTCCTCCTGGTCCAGTTCCAGCGGTGGGAGTACTTCCGGGAGGGCCGGCCCCCGGTTCCGGTGGAGATGGAGGGACGGGGCCGGCGCACCACCGACGAGACGGCGCCGGTGGAGATCCTCCGACCGGGACACCGGGCCTTCACCTGGCCGAACCGGATCGGCCCCGACGACTGGGAGGGGTGGGTCCAGGAACGGGGCCTCTACTATCCCACCTCCTGGGGCGAGAAGGTCACGCCCCTCCTCTCCCTCTCCGAGCCCGGCGACCCGGGTCAGCGGGGTTCTCTCCTGGTGGCCGAGGTCGGCGAAGGAACCTGGGTGTACACCGGGCTCGCCTTCTTCCGGCAACTCCCGGCGGGGGTGCCCGGGGGCTTCCGCCTGTTCGCGAACCTCCTCGGACTGGAGGCACCACAATGAAGACCCTTCTCCGATTCCTCCCCCTGGTCCTGCTCCTCGCCACGGGATGCGGCGGGGACGGCCGGACCCCGATCGTAATCTACTCGCCCCACGGCCAGGATCTGCTCACCCTTTTCGAGGAGCGGTTCGAGGCTCGGAGCCCCGACCACGACGTCCGCTGGCTGGACATGGGCTCCCAGGAGGTCTTCGACCGGATCCGGACCGAAGCCGCCAACCCCCAGGCCGACGTCTGGTTCGGGGGGCCCGACACCATCTTCTCCCGGGGGGCCGAGGAAGGGCTCCTGGGACCCTTCCGGCCCGGATGGGCGGAATCGGTCCCTCCGACCAGCCGACACCCCGACGACCTCTACTTCGGCCTCTACCGGACGCCACCGATCCTGGTGTACAACGAGGCCGCCGTGTCCCGGGAGGAGGCCCCGGCCGACTGGGACGATCTCCTGGATCCTCGCTGGGACCAGCAGATCCTGATCCGGGACCCCCTGGCCTCGGGGACGATGCGTACCGTCTTCGGGATGATCCTGGCCCGATCGGTGGCCCGGACCGGCACCCCCGACTCCGGGTTCGACTGGCTCCGTCGCCTGGACGCCCAGACGAAGGCCTATGTCCAGAATCCGGCCCTGCTCCACTCCAAGATCGCCCGCCAGGAGGGGTTGGTGACGATCTGGGAGCTTACCGACATCCTCTTCCAGCGCCAGCGGGGTGCCCCCCTCGGCTATCGCTTCCCTGTCAGCGGCACCCCGGTCATCGACGATTCGGTGGGGCTCGTCTCCGGAGCCCCCCACCCCCGGGCGGCCCGGGAGTTCATCGAGTGGGTCGGCAGCCGGGAGGCGCAACTCCTGGCCGCCCGGAAGCTGTTCCGTCTCCCGGCCCGGACCGACCTGCCGGCGGAGGAGCTCCCGGGATGGGCCGCCGAGACCCTGGAGGCCATGCGGCCGATCGAGGTGGACTGGGAGCTCATGGCCGAACGGGGGGCGGAGTGGATGACCCGGTGGGACCGGGAGATCCGGGGAAGCGGATGATCCCGCCCGAACCCTCAACGGAAGCCGGGAGCTCCCGTCCCCCGGCTCCGAGGATCCGGTCGGTCGTCAACGGGGATCCGGGACGATCCCCCGGGCCGGGCCCCTCACCCGGCCCCGGGAGCTGAGGGGTCGGAGCGTCGATGCCGAGCCCGGACCACGAATCCCCGCCCTTCCTGGAGGTGGACACCGTCTCCAAACGGTTCGGCGATCTCGTGGTCCTGGATCGGGTCTCCCTCTCCATGGAACGGGGCAGGACTCTGGCCCTCCTGGGCCCCTCCGGCTCCGGAAAGACGACGCTGCTCCGGATCCTGGCCGGCTTCGAGGAGCCCGACCAGGGCTCCATCCGGGTCCAGGGGCGAGAGGTGGACCATCTGTCGGCGGTCCGGCGGGGCTTCGGCATGGTCTTCCAGCACTACGCTCTCTTCCCCCATCTCGACGTGGGAGAGAACGTGGCCTTCGGGCTCCACCACCGCCCTCCGGAAGACACCGGGAAAATCGTCGCCCGGGCTCTGCGCCGGGTCGACCTCGAGGGCTTCGAGGACCGATCCGTGGACGAGCTCTCCGGGGGACAGCAGCAGCGGGTCGCCGTGGCCCGGGCCCTGGCCCCGGAGCCCCGCCTCCTCCTCCTCGACGAGCCCCTCTCGAACCTGGATCCCTCCCTCCGGGAGCGAACCCGGAGAAAGCTCCAGGAGGTGATCCGGGAGGTCGGGATCCCCACCATCCTCGTGACCCACGA
>JAWVZJ010000332.1:0-3548 GCA_033722255.1 Thermoanaerobaculia bacterium
GGCCGCCTCGAGACGGGCCCGGGCCTCCTCCTGGCGCCGGAAACGGGCCCGGTGCCGATCCGCGGTGGTGTTCGAGACCTCCGGACCGGCCGGAATCCGGTCCCGCCGGTCGGCGATCCGCTCCCGGACTGCTCGGAGCCGGCTGCGGATCCCTTCGATCTCGGTCCGGAGGGCCGTCCGCGCCCTCGTCCGGGCGTACCGGACGACCCCGAGGACTCCCGCCGTCGCCAGACCCAGTCCCCCCGTGATCCCCGCCAGCAGGGGCTCGCCGAGGGCCCAGAGGATCCCCCCCAGCGCCGCGACTCCTCCCGACACCAGGAGACTCCAGACGGGAGGGACGACGATCCCCGTCTTCCGAGTCTCCAGGGCCGCCAGCTCCTCCTCGAGCTCCCGTCGCCGGGTCCAGAGCTCCTCCAACCGAGCCAGCCGCTCGGGGAAATCCCCGGGGTACTCCCCGGGCTCCAGGGCCGCCTCCAGATCCCGCTCGGCCTCCCGTACCCCTTCGGCGGCCCGGCCCAACCGATGCTCCGCCTCCTCCAGACGATGGATCCGCCGGCGGGAGGCCTCGACCTCCAGCGTCAACGTGCGCCGCCTGGAGAGGGGTCCCACGGCGGCGTCGAGCTCGGCGAGCTCGGCATCCAGGACCCTCGACCGGGCCTGGAGATCGTCCCGCTCTCTCAGCAGCGGCCTCCGGCTCTCGTGGGCCCGCTCCGCCTCGCCGAGGCGCCGGGAGAGCTCCCGGATCTCCGACTCCAGCCGCTCGAGGCGTCGGTCCTTCCTGCCGCGGGGCTCCCCCTCCCGGATCGGCCCGGAGGTGAGCTCCCGATGGGCCTCTTCGATCCGCCGCCGGGCCTCGTCCACGTCCACCCGACCCCCGCTGGCCGCCTTCAGGAGGTCCCGGGAGAGACTGGTCTCCCCGAGGGCGCCCTGGCCGATGCAGGTCGTGGACAGGTACTGGGCCAGGCGGGGAAGCCCGAACAGCCGTCGCAGCATCCGGCGGAACTCCTCCGCCTCCGGGTTCTCTCCCGCCGGGTTGGCATCCCCTTCGAAGGCGTCCTCGTCCCGGTCTCCGTCCACCCTCCGGAGACAGGTCTCATGGGAGGTGAAGTCCCGCTCCAGCTCCCAATCCCGACCGTCGGCGGCCCGGAACAGGAGGCGACCATGGCATCCCTCCCGCCCCCACGGCCGGCGACCGTCCCGGAGCTCCCGATCCTCCTCCAACCTCAGATTGAATCCGAAGAGGGTCCGGGCCAGGGCCTCGATCAGGGTGCTCTTGCCGGAGCCGTTGGGCCCGGCGACGACCACCGGAGAGGACCCCTCCGGAAACTCGAAGGACCGATCGTGGCAACCGAACCGAAGATCCAGGCGCCGGAAGACCACTCCCGGCATCAGCGGACCTCCAGCTCCCGGAGGACGATCCGGAGGGCGCGATCCTCGATCTTCCGCTCCCCGGAGTCCTTCGCCGTTTCGATCCTCCGGCGTCCCCTCCGGACGACGTGTCCGGCCACGGTGTCCTGCTCCGCCAGGTCGTCCAGAAACGCGGCGGAGTAGAAGGTCGTCTCGTCCCGGACGAAGGCGGCACCGAAGCGCTGCCGGAGCTCGATCTCCACCGATTCCGGGTCCAGGGGACAGCCGGGCTGACCGGTGACGGTGACCAGGGGATAGGCACCCTCGGGGGTGAGCTCGGCCACCCTCTCCGCGACGGCCGCCGGAGACTCCACGGCGGAGACGTCGACCTCACCCACCTCGTGGACGAAGGGAACGGAACCAGGAATCTGATCCACTGCCAGCCCCTTCCGGGAGAGGCTCACCACCACGGGACCCTTCGGTCCCGTCTCCGTGAGATCCACGGCCGCGAAGGATCCCGGATAGCAGGCGGGGATCGAGCCGTCGGGATCGAAGGCCGACGGCCGCCGGAAGCGGTGGTAGTCGCCCAGGGCGATGT
Source organism: Thermoanaerobaculia bacterium (assembly GCA_033722255.1). Taxonomy (GTDB): domain Bacteria; phylum Acidobacteriota; class Thermoanaerobaculia; order Multivoradales; family JAIOJS01; genus JAWVZJ01. Next base: position 1,946 of record JAWVZJ010000332.1, read on the forward strand.
AGTCGGCCTCGAGACTCTCGAGAGCCTCCGGATCCAAGCGGAGGGACGAGGGGGAGTCGGCCCAGTGGGGGGCGAATCGGACGGCACCGTGGAGGAGCACCACGTGGAACCCCGGTTCCCCGTTGTGACGAAAGGAGCTCAGGGGGTCCGTCTCGGTGGCGGGGTCGTAACAGAGACCGTACACGTGGAGCGGCCCGGCCGGGGTCTCGACGGTCTCCGGAGATCCGAACCGCGGGCCGTCGAAGACATGGGCACCGCCCAGCGCTTCCCGGTAGGGATTGGGGTGGGAGACGGCGGAATCGTGGTTTCCGGGAACGACGAACACCCTCCTCCCCTCCTCCTCGAGGCGGCGGAAGACGTCCCGGGCCGCGGCCAGACACTCGCGGCTCGGCTCGTTGTCATCGAAGAGGTCCCCCGCGACCAGCACGGCGTGGACCCCGTGCTCCCGGGCCCGCTCGGGAAGGGCGGTGAATGCCTTCAGGACGGCCCGTCCCCGCTCGTCGGCCACGTCGCCGAAGGCCGAGAAGCTCGCCCCCAGGTGGACGTCGGCCACATGGAGGATCTCGAGACTCATGGGGCTTCGAGTGTACTCGGTCCCGGGGCAGGACCTCTCGGTACATCGGAGATGGCCGCGACCGGCCGGGATCGCGGTCGGCTCTCCGGGCGAGCCGGAGGATCCTCCGGGGCACCGCTACCGTCCGAAGGCCTCCCACAGCTCCTGGAGCCGACCGCGACTCACCGGGACCACCCGGTTGACCGGGGGATCCAGGGTGACCTCCCAGTCTCGCCCCGACTTTCGGCGGCGTACCGTGTGGATCCGTCGCAGATTCACCATGTGGTTCCGATGGACCCGGAGAAAGCCGTAAGGGGCGAAGAGCTCCTCCAGACGGCCCAGGGAACGGTACGACACGAAGGTCTGGGCCGTCCGGAGCCGGACGTGGGTCTCGTCGCCCTCCGCCTCCAGGAGATAGACCTCCCCGGGGTCCACGGCCCGGAGCTCTCCCCGGTCGACCTCCACCAGGATCCGGTCCTTCAATACTCGCTCGTCTTCCATGACGTGTACGAGTCTAACAATGAGCTGTCCGCAGGGGGGGTCGAGCTGGTAGAAATCCGGAATGAGCCGTCGGATCCGCCACCGGGCTTCAGAACCATCATCAGAGCCGGGCCGTCCGTCGTGGTGGGTGATCCTATCGACGCTGGCCGGACAGAGCGAGCTCGATCTCTACCCGGTCGGAGAGGATTGTCCGCCCGCCGCTCCAGGCCTCGCCCAGGACCCCGAACTCGGTGCGGTCGATCTCGAACCGGGTGGAGAAGACCACCAGGGGACCCTCCAGGCCCTGGCCCCGGCGGATCTCCACCGGAACGGTGACGGTCCGGGTGACGCCCCGGATGGTCAGATCGCCGGAGACGAGCCAGCGACCGTCGGCGTTCCGCCTCACTCGACGGCTGACGAACCGCATCTCGGGGAAGCGGTCGGCGTGGAAGAAGTCCTGGGAGAGGAGGGTCTCGGTGCGCTCCTCCTTCCCCGATTCCAGGGACGCCAGGGAGACCGTGACCTCCGCCCGGGAGCGCTCCGGCCTCCCGGGATCCACCACGATCTCCC
>JAWVZJ010000333.1:0-3529 GCA_033722255.1 Thermoanaerobaculia bacterium
CTCCGAGCTCCAGGCCCACGATCCGGTCCACCTCCTCCGCCTTCGCCGTCAGCATCAGGATCGGGGTCTCGGAGAGCCGGTCGTGGCGTCGGATGAGACGGGTCACCTCCAGTCCGTCCATCCCCGGGAGCATGAGATCGAGAAGCACGAGGTCGGCCCCCTCTTCCCGGAGGCCGTCCCAGGCGTCGTCACCCCTGTCGTAGACCGTCACGTCGAACCCTTCCTGCTCGAGGTTGTACTGGAGGACTTCCGCCAGGGCCGCCTCGTCCTCGACCACCGCGACACGCTCGGTCATGACTCGCAAAGTTAGCACGGGATTCCGCCGGTCCTCGAAAATCCTGCGCGAGCTCCCCGGAGAACTGGAAAATTCCTCCGGGATCGGCGACGGAGATTCGGATCCGTGGCCTCTCGATGCTCCCCGTGGTCCTTCCTGGAGAGTCCGGTCGACCCGCCTTCGGTTCCCGGATCCTGCTGCTAGACTTCTCTGGAACCCAACAGATCCCAGCCCGAATGGTCCGTTCCAACGATTCCGCCCGAGAGGTCGACGAGCTCCTCCGCCTGGCCCGCCGTTTCGCGGAGTCGGAGAGCTACGAGGAGGCGAGCCGACTCTACGAGATGGCGCTGCGCCTGGACCCCACGAACATGGGAGCGCAGCTCAGCCTGGCCCAGATCCGACGGCTGATGGACGACCGGGGGAGGGAGCGCCCGCGGGATCTGCTAGAGCGACACCGGGAACAGCTTCGGCGAAGCGCCCTCGACGCCAAGCACTTCCTGGGACTGGCCCGTCTCTACCGGGAACGGGGAGACGACGAGCGGGCTCATCGTCACCTGCAGATCGCCGAGGCGAAGGATCTCCCGAATCCCGCTCCCCACAAGCTCGAGGCCGAGCTCCTGATCGGTCGGAAGGAGTTTTCGCTGGCTCTGGTCCAGCTCCTCCAGGCCCGGCGCTTCGATCCGTTCGACCGGGAGACCGCCCGCCTCCTGGCCCGCTGCCGATACGAGACCAAGGACTACGAGGGGGCCCTGACCGGGTACATCGACGCCTTCCTCCTCCTTCCCGACACCCGTCGGGAAGAGGCGGGGATCCTCCGAGATCGGATTCACGAGATCCGGGAGAGCCTGGACTGGGACAACGAAGGACTCACCCGTCTCTTCCGCCAGAGGCAGGAGCATCTCCGGATCCTCTTCGACCGACTCGAATGGCATCGAGACCGCCTCCTCGAAGACAGAGAAGCGCCGGACGAAGGAACCGAGGACGGGTTCTCCGGCACCGGAAGGCTGGCCCTGGCCACCAGACTCCGGGAGCTGGCGCCCTGGGCCCACCTCACGGACGAGCAGATCTTTCTGCTCACGGAGTCGACCCACGAGGAACGGCACGAGGAAGGAGACCTGGTCTTCGCCGCCGGAACACCAGGCGCCGACGTCTTCGTCCTGGAGGAGGGGGAGATCACGGTCCGCCGGGACACCCCCTACGGATCGTTCCCCCTGGGGCTTCTCCGGGCCGGAGAGATCTTCGGAGAGGTCAACTTCGTGACCCGGGGGGAGCGGACCGCCGACGCCGTGGCGTCCGAGCCGGTGCGGCTCCTCCGTCTGGACGCCAGGGAGCTCGAGGATCTCGTGGCTCGCCGGCCCCGGCTCGGAGTGCAGCTCTACTGGAGCTTCTGGCACGCCCTGGCCTTCAAGCTCCGGTGTACGAACGAGCAGCTCCGGACCTTCTTCACCGAAGAGGACAGACCCGAGCAGCTCCTCCGGCTTCGGGAGACCGAGACGGAGAAAGTCCGGAGGGCCTCGGTCGATGAGGCGACCAAGATCGCCCTCTTCCAGGAGCAGGGTCTCGACGGAGAGGAGCTCTCGGCCCTGGCCTCCTTCTCCCGGGAGAGGACCTACCCCCAGGACGTGCCGATCTTCCGAGAGGGCGACGAGGGACGGGAGATGTTCGTCGTCCTGGAGGGCGCCGTCCGGATCAGCAAGGTGATCCCCGGAGCGGGCGAGGAGGCCCTGGCCATCCTCCGGAGAGGCGACTTCTTCGGGGAGATGGCCCTGATCGACGGCCAGCCCCGCTCCGCGGACGCCGTCGCTCACGAAGGCGACGCCACCGTCGTCGCCCTGGAAGAGAACACGATTCGGGAGGTCCTGAGCGCCGACCCGAAGGCCTCCCTCGAGTTCCTCACGCTCCTCTGTCGATTGATCGCGAACCGATTGCGGGAGATCGACGAGAAGGTGATCGGGTGGAGGATCATGGCCGGAGAGGCCGGCGAAGGGAGCCCGTCGTGACCCCTGGGCTATACTGCGGTCCTGATCGGCCCGCCTTCGAATCCTTCGACGCGAGAATCCTTCTGAAGTAGGAGCTTCCGAGCATGCAGATCTGTGTAGTGGGTACCGGTTACGTGGGCATGGTGACCGGCGCCTGCCTGGCGGACTTCGGCATGGACGTCACCTGCGTCGACAAGGTCCCGGAGAAGATCGAGATGCTCCAGGAGGGAGAGATCCCGATCTACGAGCCGGGGCTGAAGGCCCTGATCCGTCGCAACGTCGACGCCGGACGACTGCGATTCACCACCGAGCTGGTGGCTCCCATCCAGCGAGCTCTGGCCATCTTCATCGCCGTGGGAACCCCTCCCAAGGAGGACGGCTCCGCCGACCTCTCCTACGTGGTCCAGGTGGCCGAGTCGATCGCCGAGCACATGAACGGCTACAAGGTCGTGGTCACCAAGTCGACCGTACCCATCGGCACTGGGCAGATGATCGAGAAGATCCTGGCCGAGAAGAGTCAGGGGGAATTCCCCTTCTCCGTGGTCTCCAATCCGGAGTTCCTCCGGGAAGGATCCGCCATCGAGGATTTCATGAATCCGGACCGGGTGGTCCTGGGTGCCCGGGATCCCCAGGCGGTGGCCATCCTCCGGGACATCTACGCCCCGCTGGACACTATGGAGGTCCCCTTCGTCGTCACCAACGTAGAGACGTCGGAGCTGATCAAGTACGCCTCCAACGCGTTCCTGGCCACGAAGATCACCTTCATCAACGAGGTGGCCGATCTCTGCGAGCGACTGGGCGGCGACGTGGTCCAGGTGGCCAAGGGCATGGGCCTGGACGACCGGATCGGACCCCAGTTCCTCCACCCGGGCCCGGGGTACGGGGGCTCCTGCTTCCCCAAGGACACCCAGGCCCTCGTCGACATCGCACGGCAGGCCGGGACCCGCTTCGACATCGTGGAGACGGTGGTCGCCGCCAACGAGCGGATCAAGCGGCGAGCCACCGACAAGGTCCTGGAGGCCTTTGACCGGAATCTCTCCGGGAAGACCATCGCCGTCCTGGGGCTCTCCTTCAAGGCCGCCACCGACGACATCCGGGAGTCTCCCTCCCTCCCGCTGATCCGTGCGCTCCACGAGGCCGGGGCCGAGGTCCGGGTCTACGATCCCGCGGCGATGGACAACGCCCGGGAGTCTCTCCCGGAGGAGATCACCTACTGCAAGAACGCCTACCACGCCGCCGAGGGCTCCGACGCCCTGGTGATCGTGACCGAGTGGAA
>JAWVZJ010000334.1:0-3523 GCA_033722255.1 Thermoanaerobaculia bacterium
ACCGCCCCGAGGAGCGTTCCCCCCGGATCTCCACGACCTCTCCCCGGGGCAATCCCCCCGGCAGGAGCCGGTCCAGGGGTTCCAGACCGGTGGCGAGGGTTTCTTGCTGGATGGCGGCTGGCTGCCGCCGGGCCATCTCTCGACCGGTGGTCAGCCGGTCCCGGAGATCGGAGGGCAGATCGGGAAGCGCGCTCGCCATGGGGACGGACAGTATATGGCGGAAACAAGGCGTAAGTACAGCCCCACCGTTTCCGGACCGGTGGAAGGGCGCCCCTTTCCCTGGTTCCTGTCTTTGCTATCATGCCCGCCTCAGGTGCAGCAGGAAAGTCGTTCCATTCGAATCGATCCCGATCGTCCGGATCGCAGGGGAGGGAGATCCTCGTCCTCCCGGGGAGTTTCCTTGTCCGTCCACTGTCCTCTCCTCACCGGGACGACTCGGGAGCTGCCGGGCCATCCCCTGGTCACCATCGACTTCGGGAAGGCTCCCTCGGAGGACCCGGAGACCGGGATTCGGGTCAGCGCCTCCCTTTCTCAGCTCGGTCCCGCCTCCCGACAGATCGTCTGGTGCACCGACGAGCCCCCGGAGCTCCTCCGGGTGGGGAGGGTCCGGTTGGCCGTCGGGCCCCGTCTCGCCTTCGGAGCGGTGGAAACCTCGGCCGGGGAGGGGGAGGAGCTGGAGAGCGTCACCCGAGCCGTCTACGGGGAGGTCCTCCGCACGCTTCGGCGCCGGAACCTCCATCCCCTCCGCTTCTGGAACGTCCTTCCCGGGATCAACGAGGAAGACGGGGGCATGGAGCGCTACCGCTGGTTCTGTCGGGGGCGGGGGGACGCGTTCCAGGAGCGCCTGGGAGAGGGATTCGAGGCGGATCTGTGCGCCGCCAGCGCCGTCGGTGGCGGGGGAGGGCCGCTCCTGGTCTATTTCCTCGCCGGCCGGGAGCCGGGGGAACAGGTCGAGAATCCCCGGCAGGTCAGCGCCTACGCCTATCCCCGGCGCTACGGTCCCCGGAGCCCCTCCTTCGCCCGGGCGACCCGGGCCCCCGGGAGCGTGGAAGGACGGCTCCTCCTCTCCGGCACCGCCAGCGTGGTCGGACACCGGACGCTTCATCCGGATTCGGTGGAGGAACAGCTCGACGAGACCCTCCGGAACCTGGACTGCGTGGCCGCGGCGGGGGAGTACGAGCGAGAAGACCTGGAGATCCTGAAGGTCTTCGTCCGCCACGCCGAAGACCTCCCGGTGATCCGGAAGAGGCTCGAGCCCGAGCTCCCTCCGGACCTGCCGGTCCTCTATCTCCGGGCCGACATCTGCCGCGACGACCTCCTCCTGGAGATCGAAGGCGTCCTCGGCCGGTAGAGGTTCGGGCTCAGTCCGCGAAGACCTCCTCCACGGGCACGATCGTCACGTCCTCGGCCTCGATGTCGAGCTCGAGGGCACCGATCACCTGGTCCTCCTCGAGGAGCTTCTGGGGCTTCTCCGCGTCGTACTCGATGGGCGAGAAGGCGTCCGAGACGAGCTTGTCCCGGAGACCCTCGGCGTCCTTGGTGATGAACACGATCTCCAGCTCGTCGGCAGTGAGGTGTTTGCGGATCACCCGGTTGACCTCCTCCACCGTGAGCTCCGAGAGCTCGTCCCGCATCCAGCTCGTGTACTCCGGCAGGCCGTACCAGCGCTGGTCCAGGGCGTAGCCCAGGCTCTGGTCCTGGGTCGCCGTCATCACGAAGACGTTCTTCATCAGGTACTCCCGGGTCTTCTCGAACTCCTCCGGGGTGAGACCCTCCTCGATCAGATTCTGGAGCTCGTAGATGGCGATCCGGAGCGCCATGTGGCCGTTCTCCGGGGTGACGGGCCGGATCCAGATCTCGAAGATCTGGGCCTGGCGGCCGAGGTTGGGGTCCGGGAAGAACTGGTACATCCCCCGGGGGAAGGCCTCGATGTAGGCGTAGTCGCCGTAGTTCATCCCCCGGGTTTCCCGGATCCTCTGGTAGAGGTGGGAGAGGGAGGAGCGGTGCTCGCCGAGCCAGGCCCGGGCCAGCCAGAGGGCCGGGAAGTCGGGGTGGTTCCGGGTGACCTCGATCGGATGGCCGAAGGAGATGGCGGTGGCCCGGGTCTCCTTCTTCACGATGGTCACCTTCCGGTCTCCGGGCATCTCGCCCTGGACGCTCTCCGGGCCCTGGACCTCCACCTCCAGGGGGAGATTTCCGAGTCGCTCCCGGAGCTCCGGGATCAGGCCCTCGGGGATGTCACCGGAGACGCCGACCTCCAGGTTCCCCCGGGTGTAGGCGTCCTCCACGAACCGCTTTACGTCGTCCAGGGTGATGGCCTCGATCCCGGCCACGGTCCCCAGGACCGGGTGCTCGTAGGGGGTGCCCTCGAAGATCTGTGACTGGAGCACGACCTTCCCCAGCTCCTCCTCGTTGTCGGATCGCAGGTCCTGGGTCAGGGCGTTGATCTGATTGTCCTTGATCCGCCGGAAGTCCTCCTCCCGGAAGCCGGGCTCCAGGAGCATGGGCAGGGCGACGTCGAAGAACTCCTCCCAGGAGTCCTGGTGGAACACGCCGGTGAAGGTGGTCATCTCCTTGTCCACCTGGGAGCTGAAGCTGGCGGCCAGGGGGTAGAGCTTCTTCTTGATGGCGTCGATGGTCCGTTCCTCCGATCCGGCGTCGGAGATCATGGCCGCGGCCAGGGAGGCCAGGCCCTCCTTACCCTGGGGATCGTAGGCTGAGCCGACCTCGAAGAGGAGCTTGACGTCGATCACGGGCAGGGCCGATCGCTGCTCCACGATGGCCACCTCGTCCGCCGGGGCCGTGGTCGGCATCAGGGCCTCCATCTCCGGTAGCTGGTCGATTCCCTCGGAGAGATCGGCGTGGGAGAGGGTGGTTACCACCAGGCCGTCGTCGGTGAAGTAGCGCTCCGCGACGCTCTTCAGGTCGTCGGGCGTCAGGGAGGCGTACACGTCGTAGAGGTCGTTCAGGGTGGAGTAGGAGCGGTCGTAGCGGACGTACCGGGCCAGGGTGGAGGCGATCCCTGCCGTGTCGTCCAGGGTCCTGGCGAAGCCGTACCGGTTGTTGGACTTCGCGTTCTCCAGCCGCTCGGGATCCACGGCCTCGGCCCGGGCCTCGGCGAAGGTCTCCAGGATCTGGTCCCGGACGTAGAGGGTGTCGGCGGGGTCCTTCACCCGGGCGAAGACCGTGGTCAGGTAGGGATCGGTGTTGCCGGGGAAGTAGTCGAAGAGCTGGTCCACGACCTGCTCCTCCTCGATCAGGCGCTTGTAGAGGTCGGAGGTGCTTCCGAAGGAGAGGTCCATCAGGGTGGACAGGGCGGCCCAGTCTTTGGAGGTGGTGGAGAAGGCGGGGCCGTGGAAGGCCACGGTGACGAAGGGCAGGGTCTCGGCCGGCCAGTCCACGTGGGCGTAGACCGGGCCGCCGTGCTCCTTCGGCTCGGCCGGGATCTCGATCGTCGTCCCGGAGCTCTCCTCCCAGTTTCCCCAGTACTTCTCCACCAGGGAGACGACCCGCTTCGGCTCCA
>JAWVZJ010000335.1:0-3520 GCA_033722255.1 Thermoanaerobaculia bacterium
ACCACCGTCGACGTCCCGGTGGAGCTCTCGGGACCCGCTCCGGGACCGATCTCCGCCGAGCTCGTCACCCAGGACGGATCCGCCACCACCGCCGATGGCGACTACGTCTTCGGTACCCGAGAAGTGAGCTTCTCCACCGGACAGAGCCGGATCACGGTCCCCTTCGAGGTGAAGGGGGACACCCTGGAGGAGCCCGACGAGTTTTTCCTGGTGAACCTGCTGAACCCCACCGGCGCCGAGATCGGGGACGGCACGGGCCGGATCACCATCCTCGACGACGACGAGGCCGCTCCTCCCGAGTCGAGACTCCGAATCGGGGACACCCGGATCACCGAAGGAGACTCCGGCACCCGCAACGCGAGGTTCCCGGTCAGCCTCGCCCCCGCCTCGAACCGGACCGTCACCGTGGACTTCGCGACCGCCGACGGCTCGGCCAGGGCCGGCGAGGATTACCGGGCCGTCTCCGGGACCCTGGAGCTCTCTCCCGGTCAGACCGAAGGGGTCATCGACGTCCCGGTCTTCGGGGACCCGGAATTCGAGGGGGACGAGGTCTTCTCCGTCGACCTGTCCAATCCCGCGGGAGCCACGGTGGAGGACGGTACCGGTCGAGCCACGATCCTGAACGACGACCGACGCCCACTCGGGATCGACCGTCTAGGGGAGGAGGAGCGGCTCATCCGGGAAGGAGAGAGAGTCGAGCTGCAGGTCCGGGTGACGGACGACCGGACGGGAGAGCCGGTCCCCGGAGTCACCGTGCGGTGGGGGATCGAGGGTGATGCTGCCGTCGTGAACCCGACGGGGCCCCCTCCGACGAGGACTCCTACCGACGAGTCCGGCGTCGCCGCCTTGATCGTCCGGATGGGCGAGGCTCCCGGCGAGATACGGATCACGGCGGCTCTCCCGGACGGGGACACGGTCCGATTCCGGATCCAGCTCCGCCGGGACCTGGCCCCCCTCTTCGATCCCCGAGAGGAGCCAGGACCCCGGTCCGTGGCCGATGTCCTGGATCGGGCATGCCTCGACTCCCGCGCGGCGTTCCGAGAGCTCTGTCTCTACCTCTTCGGTCTCGAGGACCCGGAGGTCCGGGAAGCGATCCGAGAGCTGGTTCCCCGGGAGGCTCCCGGGATGGCTCTCCTGGCCCGGGAGGGGGCCCGGGCTCAGCTCCGGAACGTCCTCCAGCACCTGGCCAGAGCCCGCCGGGGAGAGCGGGGAGGCGTGGACCGTCTCTCGTTCGTCATCCGGGGAGAGCAGCTCGCGGTGAGCAGCCTGACCGGGGCCCCGGAGAGCTACCGGGAGGAGAAGGGGCGGCTGGCCCGACTGGTGAACGAGGCCCTCACCCCGTCCCAGACCCCCGAAGCCGAGACCGATCCGGAGCCGGAGCTTCCTCCCAGATGGTCGCTCTTCCTCTCCGGCCGGATCTCCTCCGGGGACCGGGAGGAGACTCCGGAGGAGGCCGGCTTCGACCTGGAGACGACCGGCCTCACCCTGGGCGTCGACTATCAGGCGACTCCTCGCTGGCTCCTGGGGATCGCCGGCGGCTGGCTGGAGAGCGACAACGACTTCGCCCGGGACGGAGGCTTCCTCGAGGCCGAGGGATACAGTGCCACCCTCTTCGCCGGCTACGCCCGAGAAGCCTTTTACCTCGACTTCGTGGGCTCCTGGGGCGAGAACGACTACGAGCTGCTCCGGCACGTGGATCTCCCCGCTCCCTTCCGGGGACAGAGCCGCCTCTCCGGCCGGGGAGAGCCCAGCGGCACCCAGACCGCCCTGGCCCTGGGCCTCGGCTGGGACGCGGCCTTCGGGCCGATGACCCTGGGTCTGTTCACCCGGGGCAGCTGGGTCGAAACCACCATCGACCCCTTCGTGGAAACCGGAGCCGGACCGGCGAATCTGGCCCTGGAGGAACAGGAGCTCGAGTCCCTCCTCTCCGAAGCCGGTCTGGAGCTCACCCGGGCCGTGAGCACCTCGTGGGGTATCTTCCTGCCCCAGCTCCGCCTGGCCTGGCTCCACGAGTTCGAGGACGACACACGACGGTTCCGGGGCCGGTTCGTCCAGGATCGGGAGTTCCTGGAGTTCGTCGTGCCCACCGACGTTCCCGACGCGGACTATTTCAACGCCGGCCTGGGATTCACCGCCACTCTCCCCCGGGGCTGGTCCCTCTACCTCTTCGCCGATCAGGATCTGGAGAGGGACGACCTCGATCTGCTGACGGTCTCGGGAGGATTCCGGGTAGAGCTGTGAGGATCGCCGGGCTCAGCCACGAACTAGAGAGCATGCCGTCCCCGGGAGGACCGCCGCGGCTCTCGAAGGTGCACCGGACCCTGGACACGCTTCGGATCCGACCGGGAACCGATCCCGGAGCCCCGTCGTCGTGAGCCCCGTCACCACCGAGGTCCGGGAAACCTACGAGGTCCTGGCGAAGCTCGCCGAGGGCGGAATGGGCACCATCTATCAGGTCCGGCACCGACACCTGGATCAGCTCCGGGTGATCAAGGTGATGCGCCCGCAGCTCGGGGACCACGACGAATTCGAGGCCCGCTTCCTCCGGGAGGCCCGGATGGAGGCTCAGCTCCAACATCCGAACATCGCCCAGCTGCACGAGTTCGAGGTCACCTCCAGCGGCGCCGCCTATATGGTGATGGAGTACATCGACGGGGTGAGCCTGAAGGACGCCCTGGCCGCCACCGGCCCCCTGTCCGTGCCCCTGGGACTGGAGGTCGGCCGCCAGTCCCTCGAGGCGCTGGCGTACCTCCACGAGAGCGGGGTCGTGCATCGGGACATCTCTCCGGACAATCTGATGTTCTCCCGGGATCCGGCGGGCCGTCCCCTGGTCAAGCTCATCGATCTGGGAATCGCGAAGCGCGCCCAAGAGGGGGAGGAGCACCGAATCACGGTCACGGGTGCCTTTCTGGGCAAAGTGCACTACGCCTCCCCGGAGCAGTTCCGGGGGGCGGACATCGACCGGCGCACCGACGTCTACTCCTTCGGGATCGCTCTCTACGAGCTGCTCACCGGGGTCTTCCCCATCCCGGGCTCCGACACGAACTCCCTGATCGCCGGCCACCTTGTCCAACCTCCGAAGTCGTTCGAGGAGAGCGACCCCGAAGGGAGGATTCCGGAGTCCCTCCGCCGGATCATCCTCCAGGCCCTGGCCAAGGACCGGGAGGAGCGTCCCGCCACTCGGGACTTCGCGGAGCGCCTGGACACGCTCCAGGGGGAGGGGACCTGGGACCGGGAGGAGGTGGACCGGATCCTCGAAGCCGGCGCCCGGGAACCGGAACCGGTCTCCGACACGGAGATCCCGAGCCTCCTGGGAACCGCCCCTACACTCCCGGTCACCGCCGATCCCGAGACCGCTCCCACCCGGTCCCTGGGCCGCACCGAGACCGCCGGCGGATCCCTCCCGGGCCAGCAGACCTGGTCCACCCGGGTTCTGGGTCGTCCGGGGAGGCGGTGGATCCGGGTGCTGGGTGTGGCCCTCGCCCTGACGACTGCCGCCATCGCCGGGGTCCTCCTGGCC
>JAWVZJ010000336.1:0-3496 GCA_033722255.1 Thermoanaerobaculia bacterium
CCGGACCGAGCCTATCTCCGTCGCCAGATGGACGAGCTCCGGGTCTTCGACAACCTGATCCACAACACCGATCGGAACCAGGGCAACATCCTCTTCGATCAGGACTGGAATCTCTGGTGGATCGACAACACCCGGAGCTTCTCCCTGGACCAGGAGCTGGTGGCGCCGGAGCTGGTGAAGCGGTGCTCCCGGGCGCTGTGGGAGGGGCTCCGCTCCCTGGAGGAGGAGCGGGTCCGCGAGGAGATCCGACCTCCCCTCACCGTCCAGGAGATCGATGCCCTCTTTTCCCGGCGGGATCTGCTGGTGGAGCTCCTGGAGGAGAAGATCGACGAGCTGGGTGAGGAGAGGGTCCTCTTCTCCTACGAGGAGGCCCCCGAGAGCTCCGTTCGGGTCCGATACGAGTGACGGCCGGGAGCCGACAGGAAGGGCGCCGCGGGAAGGAGGGGCCGGGATGGTCCGGAGGCCTCGTCGCCCGGGTCACCACCCGGATCCTGGTCGGTACGCTCCTGGTGGTGGCGGCGGTCGTCGCCATCGGATACTTTCTCGCCTTCGGGAGCTATCGGGAGCTCGAGCTGGACCGTCTCCGGGAGTACGTCGCCGAGCGGGCGAGGAGCGAGAGCCGTCTCTTCCGGACGGCGGAGCAGGAGGTGGAGGCCTTTCGGGATCTGTTCCTCGCCCGATACCGGGGAGCGCCGGAGGGGCTGGCCGACGATTTCGATCGCTACTTCGTCCGGGGGCCCGACGGTGCCTGGAGGACACACCGAAGACTCTTCGACGGCCACGTGACCCCCGAGGGGGAGTACTTCCGATCGGTGTCGGGATTCCTGGGCAGCGACCGGACCTTCGTCGGGGCCGATCTCCGGCGCCGCCTGGTCCTGGGCCTGGAGCTCGTGGCCCGGTTGGGACCGGCCACGGATCCCTCCCTGGATCTCCACGCCACCTTCCCGGAGAACGCCATCGTCCTGTACGACGAGGACACGCCGTGGGGGTTGGAGGCCCGGGCCGACCTGGACATGACGGCCCAGTCGGTCGTCGGCTCGACCCTCCAGTCCGCGAATCCGGAGCGGGCGCCCGTCTGGACCGACCTCTACTACGACTGGACGGCCGGGAGATGGGCGATCACCTATCAGCTCCCGGTGGACCTGGAAGGCCGACATCTCGTCAACCCCTCCCACGACGTCCGGCTCAACGAGCTCCTGGAGCGGGTGATCGAGCGGCGGATGAAGGGAACCCACAACATGATCCTCTCCGCCGACGGGGCCCTGATCGCCCATCCCGAGCGGCTGGAGGAGGCCGAGCGGGCGAAGGGTCAGCTCGAGTTGGAGGTGTTGGACGATCCCGGTCTCACCGAGATCTACCGGCGGATCCTGGACAGCGGACCGGTCCGAGGGGACTCGGTCCGGGTCGTCGAAGACCCGGTGAACGAGGCGTACCTCGGAGTCACTGGAATCGACGGTCCCCCCTGGTGGTGGATCACCGTGTATCCGAAGGGCCAGGTCTTCGCCGGCGCCCACCGGGAGGCCCGGGTGATTCTCCTCCTGGGCCTGGGGTTCTTTCTCGTCGCGTCCGTCGTCGTGCTCTGGGTCCTGGGCTCCACCGTGGCCCGACCGATCGAGACTCTGACGGAGGCAGCGGAGGCCATCGGAGGGGGGGACTACGCCCCGGTGGCGAACGGCGCTCTTCCGCTCCCGGAGGACCAGGACGACGAGGTGGGTGTCCTGGCCCGGACCTTTCGACGGATGGCGGAGAATCTCCGGGATGCCAGCCAGCTCAACGACGGGCTCCTCCTCCTGGACCGGGAGGGGTGGATCCTCGACGCGAACCCGGCGGCGGCTCGGATGACGGGCTACGGCCGGGAGGAGCTTCTGGGACGCTCCGTCCGGGATCTCGAGGCTCCCGACGCCTCCGACCGGCCGACCGAGATTCTGGAGGAGATGGTCCCGGGGGACTCCGAGATCGTGGGAGCCCGGTTCCGACGCGGTGACGGCTCTACGTTCCCGGCGGAGCTCAGCATCCGGGGCTTCGAGACTCCCGACGGGCCCCGGTTTCTCGGCACCGTCCGGGACGTCACCGAACGGCTCCGGCACGAGGAGGAGCGCCTCGAAGCCGAGCGGGAGATGCTCGAATCGCAGCGGGCCGAGAGTCTCGGGCAGCTCGCCGGCGGCGTGGCCCACGAGTTCAACAACATCCTGGTCGGGGTTCTCGGCAACGTGGAGCTGGCCCTGGAGGACGCGGCTCCGGGCTCGGAGATGGAGGAGATTCTGGAGGAGATCTCCGAGGCCGCGAACCGGGCGGCCTCCCTCTCCAAACAGATGCTCGCCTACTCCGGAGAGGGACGATTCCAGCTCCGGCAGGTCTCCCTCTCGGAGATCGTTCGGGAAACGATCCGGATGAGTGGGCCATCGATCCCGTCCAGGATCGAGCTCCGGCTCGATTTGGACGACGAGATTCCCGCCGTCCGGGCGGACCCGACCCAGATGCATCAGGTGGTCACGAATCTGCTGATGAACGCCTGGGAGGCGATCGGTGAGACCTTCGGCGTCGTGACCGTCCGGACCTTCCTCGGAGGGTATTCTGCTCTCGAGCTCGAGACCGACCTGACCGGAGAGAAGCCGGAGGGGGGAGACTACGTCACCCTGGAGGTCGCCGACACCGGTTCCGGGTTCGAGCCAGAGACTTTGCGGCGGATGACCGAGCCCTTCTTCTCTACCAAGTTCGTCGGGCGTGGCCTCGGTCTGGCCGCGGTGGGAGGGATCGTCCGGGGCCACGGCGGCGCTCTCCTGGCCACGGGATCCCCCGGAGAGGGGGCGCGATTCCGGATGCTGCTTCCGCCGGTTCCAGGGACCGACACCGGAGCCGACATCGATACGGAACGGCCTGACGAAGAGACGGAGTCGAACCGGGCCACGGTCCTCGGCGTCGACGACGAGCCTTCGGTGGTGCGGGTCGCGGAGAGGATCCTCCACCGCTTCGGCCTCTCCACCCTGGCCGCCTACGGCGGGGAAGAGGCCCTGGATCTCTACCGGGAGCACCCGGAGGAGATCGAGGCCGTTCTCCTGGATCTCAAGATGCCGGAGATGTCCGGGATCGAGGTCTACCGGGCTCTCCGGGAGCTCGACCCCGAGGTCCGGGTGGTGATCACCAGCGGCTACAGCGAGGAGACCTTCCGCGAACGGTTCCGGGACCACCCTCCGGAGGGCTTCTTCCAGAAGCCGTTCACGGTGGAGACCCTGAAGGAGTCGGTCGGTGTCCTCGTGGAAATGGATGCCCCGGGACCGCCCTAGTAGTCACCCCTAGTAGCCCGACATGCCCGTGGCGTGGCTGCGGGAATTCACCGCTTCTCGTAGCAGCTCCGTTCCGGTCCGCAGTCCTCCCGGGTGGCGACGGAGCCGTCGGGCCCGAGGCAGTTCTGGGTGTGGACGCACCAGCAGTAGCCATCGTGGGGATTGGGCACCAGAGGGTCCGGCTCGGCCCCGACGAAGAGGCCCTTCCAGCG
>JAWVZJ010000337.1:0-3486 GCA_033722255.1 Thermoanaerobaculia bacterium
GAGCCCCGGCGGCTCCGGATCCGGGCCCAGACCCGGGGATGTCGCCGGATCCGGGACGGTCGCAGGGCCGAGTCTCTGCCCGATCTCCGGTGGGAGACGAACCTCCTCAAGGCCCTGGGAACGGTGGCCGCCATCGGCCACGAGCGGACGCTCCTGACCGATCCCTCCGGGGAGCTCGGTGGGATTCGGACGCCGGCCCTGGCCCTGGGCGAGGCCAGCGGCTTCGCGATGGTCTGAACCGACCTAATCCGCTCGCCGGAGGAGCACGACCGTCTGATCGTCGCCCTGGGGCGATCCCCGGGTGAACTCCCGCAGGGTCTTCTGGATCGAGTCCCGGATTTCCGGGAGGGTCCGGGCGTCCCGCCGGATCAGCTCCGCCAGACGACCGGAACCCAGCTCCTCCTCCTCCGGGGAGGTGGCCTCGGTCACGCCGTCGCTGTAGATGCACAGGGTCTCCCCGGGGGCGACGTCCCTCTCCTGCTCCTCCCAGCTCGCCTCCGGAAGCAGGCCGAGGGGAACGCCGGTGGCATCCAGCCAGTCGACCTCGGCGGCGCCGCCGGCGACGAGGGCCGGGTTGTGACCGGCGTTCACGAAATGCAGTTGCCGGTGCCGAGGATCCACCTCCCCCAGGAAGAGGGTCACGAACTTGTTCATGGCGCTGAACCGGAGCAGATGCCGGTTGAGGAGCTCGCAGAGGGGGGCGAGCCCGAGCTCCCGTTCCAGCAGCAGCCGGAGAGCAGCATGGACGGTGGATACGAGGAGGGCAGCGGGAACCCCCTTGCCGGAGACGTCGGCCAGCACGATCGCCGTCCGGTCGTCAGGGAGGCGGATGAAGTCGTAGTAGTCCCCTCCCACATGGCGCGCGGGCCGGGTCCAGGCCAACAGATCGAACCCGGGAATCTCCGGGACGGAGGCCGGAAGGATGCCCCGTTGAATCTGCGACGCCAGCTCCATCTCCCGCTCCAGTCTCTCCTTCTCCAGAGCCTCCCGGTGGAGCCGGGCCTGCTCCAGGGCGATGGCGGCCTGGGTCGCGAAGTGCTCCAGGCTCCGGCGATCCGTCTCCGCG
Organism: Thermoanaerobaculia bacterium; assembly: GCA_033722255.1. Lineage (GTDB taxonomy): Bacteria > Acidobacteriota > Thermoanaerobaculia > Multivoradales > JAIOJS01 > JAWVZJ01. The sequence goes on from JAWVZJ010000337.1 coordinate 1,067, forward strand.
AAGGGGCCGATCCCGACCCGGCTCTCCTTGTCGCCGACTACCAGGAGACCCCGGGTCCGGCGATCGACCTCGATCGGCACCGAGAGGACGTGCTCGGCCCCCGGCAGGAGAGGGGATGCGTCCCTCTCCTCCTCCGTCTCCCCCACCGGCACCCCCTCGACAGCACTTCCCCCGATGGTCCGATGGAGGCGAAACAGGTCTTCGTCCCGGAGGTAGAGAGCTCCCCGACGGGCGTCCAGGAGAGAGACCGCCCGGAGGAGGATCTCCTCCGCCAGCTCCTCGAGATCGAGGGTCGAAGCGACGGCGGTTCCCACGTCGTACATGACCTCGAGCTCGACCCCTCGGTACTTGGCGTCGAAGTCCCGATCCCGAAGGCGGGCCCGATAGCGACAGAGTCGGAGACCCGCCGCCAGGACCAAGCGCGCTTCGTCGGAGAGCTCCCGTCGGTCCGGAGCTCCGTGGATCAGGACGAAGCCTTCACCGACCCGATTTCCGACCTCGTCCTCCGACAGCGGCTCGTCCCGATGGAGGGGATCCTCGTTCCTTCCGACGGAGCCGACCATTTCGTAGCCGCTCCTACCCGGGACGTAGGCGGACACGGCTCGGGCTCCGACCTCGGATCGGACCAGCTCCAGGCTCTCCCGGACGATGGTCCGCTCCGAGCCCTCCTCCTCCAGGAGCTCCGCCAGCCGTCGATAACGATCCGCGCTGGAATCGACGGCGATCGTGTCGGCCATCACTCAGAGGAACCGGGGGTCAGGGCCTCTACGGCGGTCGTCTCGTCCGGATAGACGTCGGCGTACTGGGTCAAGCCCATGATGTGGAAGGTCTTCTGGATCGTGTTGGTCAGGCAGCAGAAGGCGAGCTCTCCGTCGAGCTCGAGCATCCGCTCCAGGACCTCGATCAGGATCGAGATCCCGATGGAGTTCACGATCCGGCTTCCCTCCAGGTTCAGGAGGAGCTTTCGGTAACCTTCCTCCATCAAGCGGGAGGCGGTGCTGGCGATCTGCTCTCCTCCCTGGTTGTTGATATAACCCTCGGTGTAGACGACGGCGAGCCCTTCACGTCGGTCGACTCGCACCTCCAAGTTCTCGGTCATCGTCTGCTTTCTCCCGGGTGCATCGAGGGGGGCTCCGATTCGATCTCCTTCTCCATCACGACCACGGTGCCCCCCGCATTGGACTGGATCTCGACATCGTCCATGAGATTGCGGATGATCGTCAGGCCCCAGCCCCTCTTCCGCGGTCCCTCCCGCTTCGGAGGAATAGTACCGTCCACGATCTCCGGCGAAAAGCCCACCCCCATATCCCGGACCGTGACCCGAAGCACCTCGGGGCGATCCTCCCCGAGGATCCTCATCGTCAGGTAGACCTTCTCGTCCGGCGCGAGACTGTGCTCGAAGGCGTTGATGCACGCCTCGTGGACCGCCATCCGGAGCTCGTCGATCCGATCCGGATGCATCCCCACCGACGCCGCCAGCTCGCTAGCGGTCTCTCCGGCTTCGATCTCGCGGTTCGGTTCCATCGGGAGGACAAGCTCCACCTCCCGAAAGAGCTTGGTGGCCATCGGGGCTCCTTCGTGGTCGGCGATCCGACCCCTGGGATCAGAACGCCAGGTACAACTGCAGCAAGTATACGACCAAGGGGTGAATCTGATCCTGAACCAGGAGCCACGAGAAGCTGCCGAGAGTGGCGAGGGCGAGAACGGCCTGCTGCATTCTCTCCGAGGCGACCACGCGTTGGCGAACGAAATCGAGAATCATGAATCGGTCTCCTTCCACCCGTAGAAGGAGCAAGGGCCGGGCCAGGCCGGGAGAAGTGGATACAAACCCTTTATTCACAGTATTTTAAACCCCTTACAGAACAACTCTTCGCCCAGAGGGTCGCGACATTATGTCGCATATAGATTTCGGCGACGCGTCCGAATTGGCGACAGCATGGCAAAACAAAGCCAGAACCGGTCCCTGACAAAATGTCGCACTCTGCGTCAAGATGACACAACCGTCGCTCTCGGTCGAATTCGCCGGCTGCTCTCTCCCGACACGATATGATGCCCGCCCGGATCGAAGCCCCATGAAAGACCTTCCAGAACACGGCCTGATCTCTCCCCACGGCGAGATCCTGGTAGACAGCCTCTCCCCCCCGGATCGGCTCGAGGAGCTCCGACGGGAGGCCCGCGGGCTTTCCTCCTGGACGCTGACCCCCCGGCAGCTCTGCGATCTGGAGATGATCGTCACCGGAGCCTTCTCTCCCCTGGATAGCTTCATGGATCGAGAGGCGACGGACTCGGTCTGTTCCTCGATGCGCTTGCCCGACGGCACGCTGTGGCCGATCCCGGTCAATCTGGACGTGACCGCTCCCGTGGCCGAAGATCTTTCCGCCGGAGACAGCCTGGTGCTCCGGGATCCGGACGATCTTCCC
>JAWVZJ010000338.1:0-3483 GCA_033722255.1 Thermoanaerobaculia bacterium
CTCGACCCTGGCCGCTGCGGGGGGGGCGCTGATCAAGCTCGGGCCCGCGGCGGCGTGGCCGCTCTGGGCCCGGCGGAGCGGCCGGCCGGCCTCGTATCTCGTGGTGGCGGGAGGATTGACCGCCCTGGCCCTCCTCCCGGTCTGGCGTTCCGTTCCGGGGATTCCGCCGGGTCTCGAAGCCTATGCCGTGTCCTGGGAGTTCAACGGCCCTCTCTTCGAGCCTCTGTGGAGAGGGCTCGACGCCGCCGGGGCGGACGCGAGGGTCAAAGGGGGTCTGGATCGACTGAAGAACGTAACGGGCGAACATGAAGCGTGGAATCGGTGGTACCCCTTCGTCTATCCCCGGCTCCTGGCGAAGGTCCTCCTCGCCGCCCTCGCGCTGGGGGTATGGGTGCGTTCCTGGTTTCGCGGAGCGGTAGCACCGGCCACGGGAGAGCTGTTCGGGGGGCTCCTCCTCTGCTCGGCCACGCTCTATCCCTGGTACCTCCTGTGGGTGCTTCCCTGGGCCGCCTTGTACCGGCGGCGAGCCTGGCTCTGGGCTTCCCTGGCCCTTCCCTTCTCCTACCTCGTCGGGCTGGAAGGGATGGCGTTGTGGCCCTGGCTCTACCTGGGGATCTGGGCTCCGTTCCTGGGGTTCGCCCTCTGGCAGGGATCGAGGGAGGGGTGGGGCTGGGCTTGGGTCGGGGAGGGGGAGTCGCTTCCACCGAGACCGGGGGGCCGGAGGTCGTGAATCCGAAGGGGTGTCGGTGCTACCGTCTCACCATCGCCTACCGGGGCGAGGGATTCTCCGGCTGGCAACGTCAGCCCAACGCTCCCACCATCCAGGAGGAGCTGGAGAGGGCCCTGAAGGAGCTGGTGGGTGAGGAGGTCCGGGTTCTCGGGGCCGGGCGGACCGACGCCGGGGTCCATGCCCGGGGACAGGTGGCGGTCCTCCACCTCTCTCGGTCCTGGCCTTCCTCCGCCCTCGTTCACGGAACGAATCGCCGGTTGCCCCGGCAGGTGCGGGTGATGGAGGCAGCGGAGGTCGCTCCGGAGTTCCATCCTCAGCGGGATGCTCTGGGGAAGGAGTACCGATATCGGATCGTCCCGGGACCGGTTCTCCCCCCTCTGGAGGCCCCGACGGCGATTCGGGTCGATCCTCCCCTCCGCTGGAGGGCGATCCGTCGAGCTACCCGAGCCCTCGTGGGTCGCCACGACTTCACGGCCTTCGCCAAGACGGGGGGGAGTCATCGGAACCCGCGGCGGTCGATCTTCGCGGCGGGTTGGGATCTCCGGGCCGAGGCCGTCGTCTTTCGGGTGGTGGGTGACGGTTTTCTCCGGGGGATGGTCCGGGCGATGGTGGGGACGTTGCTGGAGGTGGGCCGGGGCCGGAGAGAGCCGGCGGAGATTCGGCAGCTCCTGGAGGGCCGGCCCCGGGGAGAGGCGGGACCGAACGTCCCTGCTCGGGGACTCGTGCTCCAGGGGGTCTTCTATCGGGAAGAGGAGCTGGAAGAAGCCCGGGACGCCGTCGAATCCCTGTGGTAACTTAGCGCGTCCGATGCCCGAGCCCATCCTCAGCGCCGCCTCGAGGAGCTCGGAGGGGGTCGTGAGGTTCCCTCCGGCCCCGATCGCGGCCCGGCTTCGAGGTCGGGCTTCGGATGGAGCGGAAACGACTCGGTCGTGCCCCGGGCGTCGACCTGCCATGGGCTCGCGGCGTCTCCGGAGGAGATAGTTGGCTCGGCTCCTCACCGCCGCCGTCGGAGTCCCCCTGAGCCTGGCCGCGATCTTCCTCCTGCCGGGTTGGGCGTTCTTCCTCCTCGTGCTCGCTCTCTTGGGCTGGGGCGCCGTCGAATACGTCCTCATCTTGGAAATCGAGAGCCCCCGGGCTCCCCTCTGGCTCCTCTGGGTCCTGCTCCCTCCGACGGCCTGGGCCTTCTTCCTGATCCTCCGTCCGGAGGCGACCTTCCGGGCCGAGGGGGTTTTGCTGGCCCTCGGCCTGGGACTGACCTTCGGGGTCGGATCGCTTCTCGTAGTCGCCTCGACTCCTCCGGACGAAGGGCTCGCTGCCCTGGGGGCCCTCTCTTTCGGAGTTCCCTATTTCGCCCTTCCGGCGGCTGCCATCGCCGTTCTCCAGTCCCTGGATCCCTGGTGGGTGATCCTCCTCGTAACCATCGTCTGGCTGGGCGACACGGCGGCCTACTACGTGGGGCGGAATCTCGGTCGACGGAGGATGGCCCCCGTCATCAGCCCGAACAAGACCTGGGAGGGAGCCGGAGCTGGACTGCTGACGGCCGGGCTGGCCACGGTTGTCTGGTGCCTGTTGCGCCTCGAGACGGTGGATCCCGTCGTTCTCGCGGTGGGTCTGGGCACCGGGGTGGCGGCACAGCTAGGGGACCTAACCGAGTCTCTCCTCAAGCGGGGAGCCCGGGTCAAGGACTCCGGGCGGATCCTGCCGGGTCACGGAGGCATGCTGGATCGGATGGACGCTCTCCTCTTCGCAGCTCCGGTGTTGCTGGCCGGGCTCTGGGCGGCGGGCATCGCAGGCGTAGAGCTGTGACCCTCGCGATCTCCGTCCTCGGGAGCACGGGGTCCGTGGGCCGGAGCGCCCTGAAGGTCGTTCGGGCCCATCCGGAGCGCTTGGAGGTCGTGGGGCTCGCCGCGTACGGGAACGATCTGGAGGCGCTGGCCCGGCAGGTCGAGGAGCACGACCCCCGGATGGTGGCGATCGCGGATCCGGACGCGGCGGAGAGATTCCGGACCATGAGCTCGGTACCGGAGGTCCTCGTCGGCGAGGACGGGCTCCGCCGGCTGGCGGCATGGTCGGAGGTGGATCGCGTGGTGGCCGCCATCGTCGGGTCGGCGGGTCTGCCGCCGGTGAATGCGGCTCTGCAGGAGGGAAAGGACGTGGCCCTGGCCAACAAAGAGTCCCTGGTCGTGGCCGGCCCTCTTCTCATGGAGCTCGCCCGGGTGAAGGGGTGCGAGATCCTGCCCGTGGACAGCGAGCATGCGGCTCTGCACCAGCTTCTGCGGTGCGGGCCCAGGACGGACGTTCGACGGCTGGTGTTGACGGCCTCGGGCGGGCCGTTCTGGCGACGGCCCCGGGAGAGCTTCTCGGCCATAGGCCCCGCCGAGGCCCTGGATCATCCGACGTGGGAGATGGGAGCGAAGATCACCGTCGACTCGGCGACCCTCATGAACAAGGGGCTCGAGTTGATCGAGGCCTCTCACCTCTTCGATCTCCCATCGGACCGGCTCGAGGTCGTCATCCATCCCCAGTCGCTGGTCCACTCCTTCGTCGAGTTCGTCGACGGAACCTGGGTCGCCCAGCTCTCCCCCAACGACATGGTGTTTCCGGTGCAGTATTCCCTCTCCCACCCGGATCGTTGGTCCAACGATTTTCCCCGGTTGGATCCCGCGTCCCTGGGCTCGTTGGAGTTCCACCCCGTGGAGCGGTCGAAGTTCCCCTGCCTCGGTCTGGCCCGGCGGGCCCTGGAGGCCGGGGGA
>JAWVZJ010000339.1:0-3472 GCA_033722255.1 Thermoanaerobaculia bacterium
ACCAGAAGATGGTGGAGTCGATCGGCGAGTCGCTGCGGTTCATGGAGAGCCTGGCCGGCAGCGAGGTGGGCGAGTTGCAGCGAGTCGACTTCTTCGCCAGTCACGAAGGGCTGCACCTTCCGTACGAGCAGGCCCAGACCCGCCAGGTTCCCCATCGGACCGGCTGGTACAACCTGTCGACCCACTTCCCCTGGATCGGCAAGCGGACCGCCCATCCCGACGGTGCGCACGTCGAGTACTTCCGGGGGATCCGAAACCCCCTGGGAGTCAAGGTCGGTCCCGACCTCGGTGCCGAGACGCTGACCAGGCTCCTGGAGATCCTCGATCCCGACGACGAGCCGGGGAGGCTGACCCTGATCCACCGTTTCGGCGCCGATCGGATCGAGGACCGACTGCCGGGCCTGATCGAGGCGGTGGAGAGGAGTGGAAAGACGGTCCTCTGGTCCTGCGACCCGATGCACGGAAACACCAAGAGGACCCCGGCGGGAGTGAAGACGCGGTATTTCCGGGACATTCTCTCCGAGCTCGAGCAGGCCTTCGAGATCCACGAGACGCTGGGGAGTCATCTGGGGGGCGTGCACTTCGAGCTGACGGGGGAGGACGTGACCGAGTGTGTCGGGGGAGCCCGGGGACTCTCGGAGACCGACCTGGAGAGGGCGTATCGGAGTCAGGTGGATCCCCGGTTGAACTACGAGCAGGCCCTGGAGATGGCGATGCTCATCGCCCGACGCATGTCCCGTTCGCCGAGCTCGGGAGAGCCCGTCCAGAGTTCCGTCTGAGGGCACCTCGTGAGGAGCCACGCCATCAAGGCCGCGGCGGGCATCTTCCTCTCCCGGATCTTCGGCTTCCTCCGGTCGGCGCTCCAGGCCCGATACTTCGGAGTCGGAGCCCACGCCGACGTCCTGGCCACCTCCTTCCGTCTTCCGAACGTCCTCCAGAACCTCCTGGGCGAGCAGAGCCTGTCCGCCGCCTTCATCCCGATCTACTCCCGGATGCTGGAGGAGGGGAGACGGGAAGAGGCCGGTCGCTTCGCCGGCGCGATCTTCGGTCTCTTGTTGACCGTGGCCGCCGGGCTATCCCTCCTGGGAGTGCTCCTGGCCCGGCCCCTGGTGGCGGTGTTCGCCGCGGGGTTCCTCCGAGAAGCGGATCCCGCCGGAGTGGATCGGTACGAGCTCGCCGTCCAGGGCGTGCAGATCATCTTCCCCATGGTGGGGATCCTGGTCCTTTCGGCCTGGTGCCTCGGGGTCCTGAACAGTCACCGCCGATTCCTCCTCTCGTACCTGGCCCCGGTGGCCTGGAACGCCGTCATCATCGCGGTTCTGGTCTGGCTGGGAGAGTCGTTCCTCCGGCCGGAGGGGCCTACGGGGGAGGGGATCACCCTCCTGGAGAAGAGTCGGCTCTACTTCGCCGTCTGCTGGGGGGCGCTGGTCGGAGGTGCCCTCCAGTTCCTGGTCCAGCTCCCCACGGTGCTGGGGGTATTGAGGGGCTTTCGACTTTCCCTGTCCACCCGGGTCACCGGGGTCCGGGAGGCCCTGGCGGCCTTCGGACCCGTGGTGGCGGCCCGAGGCGTGGTCCAGGTGACCGGATATCTGGACCACTTCCTGGCCACCTTCTTCGCCGCCGGCGCGGTGGCAGCCTTCGACTACACCCTGAGGCTCTACTCCCTTCCCATCGCCCTCTTCGCCCTCTCGGTGGCAGCGGTGGAGCTCCCGGAGCTGTCCCGACTGGGCGAGGGAGACGGACACGAGGGCGACGGCGGAGGAGGGGAGGAGGTCCGAAGGGTCGTGGGAGGCCTGCGTCAGGTGGCGTTCCTGACGGCCCCGACGGTGATCGGATACCTGGTCTTCGGCCACCTGATCGTGGAGGTGATCTTCCGCCGGGGAGAGTTCGGAGCCCAGAGCCACTGGCTGGTCTACCTGACCCTGGCCCTCTTCACCCTCGGCCTCCTTCCCACCACCCTCTCCCGGCTCCTGACGAACGCCTTCTACGCCCGGGGTGACACGAAAACACCGGCGAAGATTGCCGTTCTCCGGATGGTGGTGGCCGTCGTCCTGGCCGCGCCCCTCATGTGGTGGCTCGACCGGTTCACCCTCGAGCCCTGGCTCCCCCGGGAGGGGGTCGGCGCTCTCCATCTCGGGGTCTTGGGGCTCGGCGTCGGGAGCGCCGTCGCCGCCTGGCTGGAGATCTCGCTCCTCCGGGGACGGCTGGCGGATCGGATGGCCGGGTTCCGGGTTCCCGTCCGGGAGATCGGGCGGATGCTGGGTCTCTCCGTGGTCGCCGCAGTCCCGGCCGGGGCTCTCTGGTGGCGGGTCTCGAGTCTCGGAATCTGGCCGTCGGCGCTCCTCGTCCTCGGTCTGTACGCCGGCGCGTATCTGGGAGGGGCGTGGGGCCTCGACTTTCCCGAGGTCCGGATCTGGATCCAGAGGGAGGGGTCCGAGTGACCTGCGCCGGGAGCCGGCCGGACCACCCGACCGGACCGATCGGGGTGACGGGAGACGGGCCGGATGCCGACTGAGGCGAGCGAGCCGAGGACCCGCTGGCAGGTCCGGGTGGATACCGGGGGAACCTTCACCGACTGTGTGGCCGTCGGCCCCGGGGACCGGAACGTGCGGGCCAAGGCCCTGTCGTCCAGCGCCCTGAGGGGCCGGATCATCCGGATCGAGGAGGGTTCGGAGCTGATCGTCGACGGGCTCGAGAATCTTCCGTCGGATCCTCTCCGGGACTGGCGGATCCGGATCCCCGGCCAGGAAAGGGTGCCGGAGATGGCGGTGGAGGGGTGGGAGCGGGGTCATCGTCGACTCACTCTCGGGCGAAATCTTCCGAAGGAGCTCCGGGAGACCGAGCTGATCGAGCTCCGGTGTCCGGGAGAGGCCCCGATCCTCGCGACCCACTTGGCCCTGGGGGTCCCGTGGGGAGCAGAGCTGCCGGTTCTCGACCTCCGCCTGGCCACCACCCTGGGAACGAACGCACTCCTGGAGCGCCGCGGAGCCGCCACCGTGCTCTTCGTCACCCGGGGGTTCGGAGATCTTCTCCGGATCGGAGATCAGAGCCGCCCGGAGCTGTTCGCCCTGGAGATCCGGAGGCCGGAGCCCTACTGCCGTGACGTGATCGAGGTCGACGAGCGGCTGGATGCCAGGGGGAATGCCCTCCGGGGGGTCCCCCTGGACGGGTTGCGCAGAGAGGTGGACGAGGTTCTGGAACGGGGCGTCCGGAGCGCGGCCGTCTCCCTGCTCCACGCATACCGGAACGGCGACCACGAGAGACGGCTCGCTTCGTTCCTCCGCCGCGAGGGCTTCGAGCACGTCTCCGTGTCCCACGAGGTATCTCCCCTCCTCGGGTACCTTCAACGCACTCGGACCGCCGTGGTGGACGCGTATCTGGCTCCGATCTTCCGTGGCTATCTGGAGCGGATCCGGGGGTCCCTGACGGACGGCTCCCGGATTCTGGTGATGACCAGCTCGGGGGGGCTCCT
>JAWVZJ010000340.1:0-3443 GCA_033722255.1 Thermoanaerobaculia bacterium
CCACCCCCGACCCGGCTTTTGGACTGCCCAAGCGAACCTGAGTCAAGGGCAACGGAACCAAGCGAGACGGAACCAAGCGAGACTGGAGGTAGCGAGAAGAGATGGTCAAGATCAGGCTACGCCGCATGGGATCGAGGAACCACCCCTACTACCGGGTGGTGGTCTCGGACTCCCGGAAGACTCCCCTCGCCGAGGCCCTGGAGGAGATCGGCCATTACGATCCCCGCCAGGAGCCCTCGGTGTTCGAGATCGACATGGACCGATACGAGCACTGGCGCCAGAACGGGGCCGGAGTCTCGGAAACCGTCCGGAAGTTGGTCGCCCGTGGCTGAAAAACGACTCAGCTCGACGGGAGAGGCACTGAAGGCCGTCTTGTTGGAGATGGTCGAGGAGCCGGACCGGGTCCTGGTCCGGGAGAAGCGCCGGGGCGACAAGGTCCGTCTGGAGGTCAACGTGGCCTCCGGAGACATGGGAGCCGTCATCGGCCGTGGCGGTCGGACCGCCAGCGCCCTGCGGGAGCTCCTCGACACCCGTTCCGGCAGCTTCGGAGAGAAGTATGAGCTCAAGATCCTCGAGCCGGAGGATCGTCCCTGACGAGGAGCGGATCGTGGTCGGCCGGATCGTGGCCGCCCACGGGATCCGGGGAGAGGTCGGGATCGAGCCGCTCACGGACAACCCCGAGCGGTTTCGGTCCGGCTCCCGGGTCTGGCTCTCGAAGCCGGGAACGAGGGACCGGGAGCTCGAGATCCTCGCCGTCCGGCCCCATCGAGGGCGACTGCTGACTCGACTTTCGGGGATCGGGGACCGGAACGCAGCCGAGGAGCTCCGGGACGCCGAAGTCTTCGTGCCGGAAGACGAGCTTCCACCGGCTCCAGAGGGCTCCTACTACCACTTCGAAATCGCCGGCTGTCGCTGCCGGGACGGACGGCTCGGTTCCCTGGGAACCGTCCGGAGGGTCCTCGAGGACGGAGGGGGAGAGCTCCTGGAGATCGTGAGCGGAGAGCGGGTGATCCTGATCCCCTTCGTGGAACCGTATGTGCGAGAGATCGACGTGGAGAACGAAAGCATCGAGCTCGACCTGCCGGAAGGACTGGTGGAAGCGTGCACATCGACGTAGTCACGATCTTCCCGGAGCTCTTCGAGCCGTTCCTGACCACGAGCCTGATCGGACGGGCCCGGGAAGAAGGCCTCCTGGAGATCGAGATCCACGACCTAAGGGAGTTCACCGCCGACCGACACCGGGTCGTGGACGACGAGCCCTACGGAGGAGGTGGGGGCATGGTGATGATCGCCCCACCCTGGCTCCGGGCCGCCGGAGCGCTGGGGGAGGCATCGTGGCGGATCCTGATGTCCCCCCAGGGGGTTCCCCTCGACGACGGCAAGGTGGAGGAGATCGCGGCCCGGGAGCGACTCCTCCTCATGTGCGCCCGCTACGAGGGCGTCGACGATCGGGTCCGGGACCTGGTCGTGGACGAGGAGATCAGCATCGGCGACTACGTGCTCTCCGGCGGCGAGGTGCCGGCGATGGTCCTGATCGAGGCGATCTCCCGTCAGATCCCCGGCGTGGTGGGGCAGGCCCGTTCAGTGGAGCAAGACAGCTTCCGCCGGGGGCTGTTGGACTTTCCCCAGTACACCCGGCCGGCGGAGGTCGAGGGACTCCAGGTGCCGGAAGTTCTCCGGTCGGGAGATCACGCCGCGATCGACGCCTGGCGTCGACGTCAGGCCCTCCGTCGGACGATGGAGAAGCGCCCCGATCTGCTGGAGACGGCGGACCTGACGGACGAGGAACGACGGGAGGTCGCCCGGCTCCGCGCTTGCAAGGTCGGCGCCGGTACCGAATAATGGTAACCTCCGGACTTTGGCCGGACGGCCGTGGTTCGGGAGATGAAACGAGGACATCATCATGGAACAGCTCAGAGAAATCGAGGCTTCGCAGCTGAAGTCGGATCTTCCGGAGTTCCGGACCGGCGACACGGTCCGGGTCCACGTGAAGGTCGTTGAGGGCAACAAGGAGAGGATCCAGATCTTCGAAGGGGTCGTCATCGCCCGGAAGGGGGGTGGAACCCGGGAGACCTTTACCGTGCGAAAGGTCTCCAGCGGGATCGGCGTCGAGAGGATCTTCCCCCTCCACTCGCCGATCATCGATAAGATCGAGGTCGTGCGCCAGGGAAAGGTGCGACGCGCCAAGCTCTATTATCTGCGGGAACGACAAGGAAAGAAGGCGCGGATCCGGGAACGTCGGGAAGACCTGCCCGGCTGACGGTCCGTACCACAAGGGGAGGCAGCGGGCTGGAGACCAGACACGAACAGATGCGACGCGAGCCCCTGCCGCTGGCGGCCGGACCCGGTCTCCCGCCGATCGCCCTTTCCCCGACCACCGTCGCCAGTGCGGCGACGCGACGGGGACAGCCTCGCCCCCATCCCGGTTCCTGGCCGGCAGGAGGGGAGTGGACACCGTGATCTCCTCCATCCCGGAGATCTCCGAGCCCGGGCCGGTCCGGAGGGGGAACGCCTGATGGCGTTCAAGCGGGACAAGGTGATCCGCTCGGCGGAGAAGTACGTCTCCAAGGGAAAGCTGGAGGCGGCGATCAAGCAGTACCGCAAGGTCCTCGACGAGCAGCCCAACGACGTGAACACCCTGAATCGGGTGGGTGACCTCTACTCCCGCCTGGGCCGGGACGAGGAGGCGATTCGGTTCTTCAAGAAGATCGCCGAGCAGTACACGTCGGACGGCTTCTTCGTCAAGGCGATCGCCATCAACAAGAAGATCATCCGGCTCGATCCGTCCCACCTGGAGGTCTACGAGAAGCTCGCCGAGCTCTACGCCAAGCAGGGTCTGATGAACGAAGCCCGTTCCCAGTACCAGGTCCTCGTCGACAACTACCTCAAGCAGGACGATCATGCTTCGGCGATCAACGTCTACCAGAAGCTGACGGAGCTCGAGCCCGAGAACCCCTCCCATCACCTCAAGCTGGCGGAGCTCTACGAGGAGCAGGACCTCTACGACGAGGCCCTGAAGGCGTACCGGACAATCGCCGAGCTGATGCTGGAGCACGATCGGGGCGACGAGGCGGCAAGGGTCTACGAGCGGGCGATCGAGATCCATTCCGAGGACCTCGGCTTCATCACCGACGCCGTCCTGGGTCTCAAGGATGGAGGATTCAACGGACCGGCGGCGAGGATCCTCGCCCGGGCCGTGGAGCTGAATCCACAGGCCGAGCGGATCGCCCGCCTGGCGGGCCTGGAGGAAGAGGGAGGCGAGCCCGGGGAGCCCGGCGCCGCGGTGGAGCCGGAGGTCGACGAGGAGATCGAGGAAGAAGGCCCGCCCGGCGCGGCTCGCGGAGAGCTCGAGCCGACGCCGGAGGGCGAGGCCTTCGATATCGGTTCGGTGCTGGAGGAGGACGAGGAGGAGGGGGTCTTCGTCCTCGACCTCGAGGAGGAGG
>JAWVZJ010000341.1:0-3436 GCA_033722255.1 Thermoanaerobaculia bacterium
CCAGGAGGAGCTCGTTGCGGACAATCCCGGCAATGCCCGGATCCACAACGACTACGGGAATCTCTTGCTACTGGCCGGCCGGGAGGCCGAGGCCCGGAGCGCCTACGAGCGGGCCGTGGAGCTCGACCCCGATCTCCTGAGCCCCCGGTACAATTTGGCTCTGCTGCTGGAACGTCAGAACGACCTCCGGGGAGCCATCGAGCAGCTCACCGCGATCGTGGAGCGGGCTCCCACCCACGCCTGGGCCCACTACCAGCTCGGTCGAATGGCCGAGATCCAGGGCCGGGACCGAACCGCGATCGAGCACTACGCCACCGCCTTCCGGCTGAACACCAGCCTCTCCTTTCCGGACGTGAACCCCTCGGTGATCGACAGCGATCTCGTCACCGAGGCGCTTCTGGAGGTTCCCGACGGACTCCGAGTGCCCGCCGAAAGCCCCAGGATCTACGAAGACGCGGCGCGGATCACGAGCCTGCTGCTTCCCCGACTCCCGGAAGAGGCGGGGGACCAGGAGACGGAAAGGGTCCCGACCCCGGGGGCCTCGGGCATCCAGACCCCCCCGGAGTCCGACCAGGACCGACCGAGCCCGGACGGGAAGCCCGCGGGCAAGGTCCTGGAACCCGGGGATCTGGAATCCGGCAGCCAGGTCGGAGAGGCCACGCCGGCCTATGAATCCCACGACCCCTACTTCGAACAGAAGAAATGGAACCGTCAGCAGAGACTCCGGATGCTCCGAGAGAGCCGTTCCCGGGGCTCCACGACCCCCAGCCAGACGGGGCCCAGCTCCCGGAGCACCGGCCAGAGCCGTCTCCGAGTCCGGGACGACGGCTGACGGGGGTCAGGACGGCACCAGCTCGAGGCCCGTGACGGAGAGGGTCGGACATCCGATCATCCCGTCCAGGGGGAAGAAGCTCACGTCTCGACCCACGGAACGGATTCCCCGCAGGAGAGAGGAGACCGTGCCCCGGAGAACCATCCCGGAAACCGGCTCCACCGCCCGGCCCGAATCGAGGCGGAAGCCGTACACCGGCAGGGTGAGCTGACCGCTCTCCAGATCGATCCTGCCTTCCGAAGGAGAGTCCAGGAGATAGTAACCCCGGGTCACCGAGCGGACCATTTCCACGGCGGGAGAGGGCCGATGGGGCCGGAGGTAAAGATGGGTCGGCCCCGGCTCCGGAAGGTCCCGCCAGCTGGCCCGGCGGCTACAGCCCGAAGCCGTACCCCTGCCTTCCCTGGCCTGCCACCAGCTCAGGAGGGGCTGCCGTGGCCTCCCCTCGTCCACCAGGACGGTCTCCCGGGTGGGGACTCCCTCCCCGTCGACGGGCGCGCTTAGGACACCTCCGGGGAGTCGTCCGTCGTCCACTAGGGTGAAGGCGGTGCTGCCAATGCGCCCCCCCGGATCGCTGAGATTCCGAAGCCGGTTTCCCGCCTCGGGACCGATCCAGTAGCCCGTCGACAGGCTCAGCAACCTGCAACCGACGGCGGGAGCCAGGAGCATCTCTCCCCGATCCCGATCTCCGGGACGACCCCGATCCCGGACGGTGAGCCGATCGGCGAGGGCCCGGGCCAGCGTCGGGGGGTGGAACCGTCGCGCTTCCCGCTCCGAGAGTCGCAGGCGCACCTCCGCCTCCTCCGTCCTCGCCACCATCAGGAGAGAGGCCAGCCGGTGGCGCCAGGAGGCTCGGAGATCTCGGCTCGACGCCAGCCACGACCGGCTCGATCCGTCCTCCAACCGAGCCGAGACCAGGGAAGCGACGGGAAGCTCCTCTGTGAGGCAGCGGCTGAGCTCCTCCAGGAGTGCCAGGCCCTCCCGCTCCCCCAGGAGCGGCGCGTCCAGATCGGACGGCTCTCTCCAGGAGCCCAGAGGTCGGGGCTCCGGCAGCCGAAGGGGATACCCGTCGGGTTCCGGCCACGCTTCTTCCGGGTTCGGGAATCCCGTCCCGGTGGCGAAGAAGGAGCAGTTCCTGTCTCCTGCCCGGACCGCCCAGCCCCGTTCTCCCAGGAGCCCGACCTCCGTACCGGCGGGCTCAGTCACGTACCTCCGGCTCCGACCCTCCTTCAGATAGACCTCGGCCTGCGCCATTCCTTGCCGAGACAGGCTGGCCAGCGTAGCCTCCGCGATCTTCGGAACCGTCACGCCCCAATCTCCCCCTCTCTGAGGGAGAGGGGCGGACAGGAGGCGAATACCGGGAGCCTCTGCCCTCCCTTGGCGCACCAACCGGCTCCCGTCGCAACCGCCCGTCCACCGACCCGCAGGACGGAGCTCAACAGGTTCGCCACCGGCCCCACCAGGAGACAGGGTCCCACCGGGTCGCCCAACCGCCCTTCCCGGACTCTCCGGCCGCCGGGGACTCGGAGGACGAAGCGACCGGTCCAGGGATCGAGGCGACCGCGATCCGCCTCCGGCAGGTAGAGGCCGTCTCCCACCTCCTGCAGGAGATCTTCCAAGGCCCCTTCCCCCGGAAGCAGCTCCAGGAACCGGGACCGGGGGCCCACCCGTTCGTGGCGGGACGACCGGCGTCCGGCCCCGGGCTCGAGCCGATCGGAGCGCGAGGCCCAGGACCGATCCGCCAGGACCTGCTCGACCACTCCCTCCCGGAGCAGCCATCGTCGAGCCGTCGGAGATCCCTCGTCGTCGGACGACCGGGAAAGTCCCTCTCCCGCCGCCCCGGGATCGTCCAGGACCGAGAGACAGGAGGGTCCGAGCTCCACTCCGAGGGCTCCTTCGGGGGGACCGGTGAGCGCGAGGGTGTCCGCCTCCAGGGCATGAGCTACGGCTTCGTGGAGGAGCACGGCCACGGTCTGGGGTCCCAGGACCAACGGTCGAGAACCTGGCTCGGGAGCGGAGGCCTCCCGACAACGGAACCGCGCCACCAGGCGGTCGGCGAGCTCCTCCGCGGCTCCGGACCCCAGACTCGGCGTCAGGGAACCGCAGCGGCCCCAGGGAGTCTCGACGTCGCAACCGAAAAAGCGCTCCGTCTGGGGCGGGGACCCGACCCGGTCCGCGACCACCCGGAGGTCGCGACGGCGGAACTGCACGGTGAGGCGATAGGGGAAGGCGACCCTGCGATCTCGCAAGGCCTTCTGGAGTCGCCCGGGAAAGCGAAGGACGGCGTGACGATCCGCCGAAGAGATCTCCGTCGAGGAGAGCCGGATCGGGGGTACGGGCATCGAGGCACCGGTCCGAGTGCGAGAGACCTGACGGATCGCCTCCTCCAGCTCTCCGGGCTCCAGACGATCACGGCTCGATGTCCAGCTCTTCCCGTCCCGCCAGAGTCGAACCGAGAGCCCCTCCTCCCTGCGGACCTCGATCCCGGGGGGGCCTCCGTCCGGCGGAAGCCCGAGGACATCGATCCGCTCGAAGAGCGCATCCACCCGATCTCCTTCCCGCTCCGCCACGGGAGCCAGGGCCCGGGCGATTCCCCGGGTGTCCAGG